>VBKX01000191.1 GCA_005879435.1 Deltaproteobacteria bacterium | reverse complement strand
TGCACGGCGGCAAGGACGCGCTGGCGAATCGAATTTCGATCGAGCGCAAAGACGGCACGGTAGAAAAATTTCCCACGGGTAGAATCAAACCGACAGAAATCGATGCGGGTGATTCATTCTTGATCGAGACAGCCGGCGGCGGCGGTTTCTGGAATCCGCTGGAGCGCGACGCTGAGCGCGTGCTTGCCGACGTACGCGCCGGGTACGTGTCGCTGGAAGCCGCGTGGCGGGATTACGGCATCGTGATTCAGCAGCGCGGACGACGATTTGATCTCGATAGGGAGGAAACCATGAAATTAAGAGGGCGAATGGCAAGCGAGCAACGGACATAGTGTTGCGGCCGATCGCGCCTCATCCCACGGCAGCGATCTTGATTCCCTCGCCCACAAAGTGGGAGAGGGCTAGGGTGAGGGTATTTGGATTGGCACCTCGGTCGCTCACCTCAATCCTCTCCCAGAGGGAGAGGAGGTAATCCGGTTTGAAGAAGTTTTGAAACAACCGCTCGACCGCTTACGTATGAAATCTGAAATTTGCGATGCCGAGCGCAGCGAGGCCCCGGTCGATGCCTTCACCGCAGAGGTGATCCGCAGCACTGTGGTGGCGATCACCGATGAGATGAAGACCAATCTCATGCGCACCGCCTACAACATGATCATCTATGAAGCCGAGGATTTCACCGTCGGTCTGTTCGATGGCGACGGTAACACGATTTCCATCGGCCTCGGTCTGCCGATGTTTATCCGTGGGCTGTCGGACGCGATCAAAGCCAAGCTCGCGCATTGGGGCAAGGAAAACATTTTTCCCGGCGACATACTTCTCACCAACGATCCTCAGGTGATGGGCAGCCATCTAAATCACATGATTTTTACTTTGCCGGTTTTTCACGACGGCGAGTTGGTGGCGTTTTCCTCGTCGATGGGTCATTGGCAAGACGTGGGCGGCGTACTCGGCGCGGTAACGCGGGATATTTTTTCCGAAGGGCTGCAGATGCCGTTTGTGAAAATTTTCAAGAACGGCAAGCAGGACACGGAGCTGACGGCGATCATTCGCAGCAACTGCCGCTTGCCGGAATTCGCCATGGGTGACTTTCGCGCGCAGATCGCCGCGATCCGCACCGGCGAGCGCCGCTTAACGCGATTGCTCCAGCGCTACGGCGCCGAGACGTTCAAAGAATCCGTGCGGCTGATTTTCGATCAGAGCGAGAAGTTGGCACGCGCCGCGGTGGAAAAAATTCCTGACGGCGTTTACGAAGCCGAATCGTTCATGGACGACGACGGCGTCAACCTGGGCAAGCATGTGCCGATCAAAGTCCGCGTGGAAGTGCGGAGCGACGAGATGACCGTCGATCTGAGCGGCGTGAGCCCGCAGGTAGCGGGGCCGTACAATTCGGGCTCGACGGCGGGCCGCTCGGCGTCGGAAGTCGCATTTAAATTTCTGACAACGCCGCTGCTTTTACCGATCAACCACGGCTCTTTCCGGCCGCTCAAGGTCATCTTGCCGCCGGGACGCATCGTGAGCGCCACCAAGCCGGCGCCGGTGCGCACCTGGATGACCGTGCCGATGACGGTTGCGGATACGATCTTCAAGGCGCTGGCGCCGGCTTGTCCCGACAATGTCATGGCCGGGCAGCACGCGGATCTCGCCATTCCGCGCACTTTCGGTCTCGATCCTAAAACAGGTCGCGCGTTTCACTTTCCGCAGACGCTTTCGGGCGGCGGTTGGGGCGCGCTCTCCGATCGCGACGGGCAAAACGCGACGTTTTGCATCAACGACGGCGACACGCATAACACACCGGTGGAAGCAGGCGAAGGAAAAGGGCCGATATTCATCTCCTACCGAAAACTGCGCCAAGACTCCGGCGGCCCGGGCAAGTTCCGCGGCGGGCTCGGCGTGGCGCAGGAGGTGCGGATGCTTTCGCCGGGCAGCGTTTTGTCGGCGATGGAGCGAACGCTTTGCCCGCCGTGGGGACTGCACGGTGGTAAAGACGCGCTGGCCAACCGCTTCAGCATCGTGCGCAAGGACGGTTCGATTCAAAGACTACCGACGGGCAAAACCGTGGGTCACGTTACGCTTGAAGCTGGTGATGGATTCCTGGTGGAAGTCGGTGGCGGCGGCGGATTTTGGAATCCCTTGGAGCGCGATCCGCAACAAGTGCTCGCCGACGTCCGTTCCGGCTATGTTTCGCTCGAAGCGGCGCGGCGCGATTATGGCGTGGCGATCCGGCCAAGCGGACGCAAGTTCGAACTCGACGTTGAAGCAACTCGGGAGTTGAGGCGAGCGTGTAACCAGGCAGCGCCTCATTCCGCCTGAAGGCTGTGGCGCGGTGAGAAAATTCCTCTAGATGTCATGCTGAGCATGAGCGAAGCATCTCGCGTTTTAGTCGAGGACGAAGACGAGATCCTTCCCCTATCGGCTCAGGATGACATCAGGATGCAATCGCTTTCCGGGCGAGGAAATCTTTTGATCAGCTTCGGCAGTTTGCCACGCTCAGCAACGGGGTCTAATTTTTTAATCGGAGGCGGACCGATGGTGACGAATAATGAAGTGCGGACGTCGACTGCAATTTTAGCGGCCGCGTTTCTTATGTTCGTTTTTGCATCGCCCGGATTCACCCAAGAGTTCGCCGCGCAGCAGTGGAAGATCTTCGAGCAAAATGGCCTCGACGTCGAAAGCATCCAAATGCGCTCCCAAGCCGCCAATTCAGCGCTGGCCAGCGGCGACATTCACTATGTCGCGGGCGTCGGTCCCAACTCAGTTGCGGCAACGCTGCGGGGATTGCCTTCCAAAGCCGTCTGGTTTGCCTCTGAGTCACTGATCTACACGGTTCTCGCTCGGCCCGAGTTCAAGTCGCTGAAAGAATTGCGCGGCAAGCGGCTCGGCCTTACCGGGCTTGGTGGCACGTCGGACGTGGCGCTGCGCATTGCCCTGGAAGCGGTCGGGGAAAATCCCAAAGACTTCATCATTGTCGCTCTGGGCGCGCCGCAGCTCATGAGCGGGTTGGAGAACGGTACCATCGAAGCAGCACAGCTCAATTCGCCGTTGAATTATCACGCCAAGAAAAAAGGGTTTCGCCCGCTATTAGAAATCGGCGATTACGTGCAGATGCCGCTGGGCGGATTGACTGCTTCGGCGACCTCGATACAAAGCCGCTATGGCGAGCTGAAGCGCGTGATTCGCTCGCTGCAACTGGCCAAGCGCATGCTGCTCCAGTCAAAAGAGAAAGGCGTCGATTTGATCATGCGAACCATTAAAGTCGACCGCGAAGTGGCGGACGAAATGTTCGCCGATAACCGCCGCAGCGCCTCGGGTAACGGCGTGCCGAGCCGCGAGGGAATGGAACAGATCGTCAAGTCGTTACAGATGCTCGGCCAGTTCGCCGGCAAGAAGATCGCCTTTGAGGAAATCACCGATACGCGTATAGCGCGAGAAGTGGCGAAGGAGTTGGGTTACAAGATGGATTAGGCTTGAAGGTTTTGGGTTTCGGGTGTCAGGCTTTGCGTGATTTACGAGCACAATAGTGCGAACTAGATTCATTCTCCTGTGTGGATTGATTTGCGCGCTATGCTACGGCGGCAGTTTATTCGCGCAAGACAAAGTTCGCATCGGCTACATCGGCCTGTCGCTGAGCAGCTTGCCGTTGGTGGCCGCGCGGGAGCTGGGATTTTTCTCGCGAAACGGCGTCCAGGCGGAGGTTGTGTTGCTCACCTCGCAGCTCTCAGCGGTGGCGCTCAATTCTGGGGAGTTGCAGTATGTCGCCGGCGTGGGGCCGGGTTCGGTGAGCGCGACCCTGGCGGGGAGTCCGTCGCGCGCGGTGTGGATCGTCGCCAACCGGATGATCTACGACGTCATCGCGCAGCCCGAGTTGAAGACGCTTCAAGACCTGCGCGGCAAACGGATCGGCGTGAGTGGACTGGGCGCGACCACCCATACCGCTTTTACTATGGCCCTAGAGAAAACTGGCGCTAATCCAAAGGATTTCGTCGTAGTCGCGCTGGGGCCGCAGCAACATCAGCGCGCGATGGAGTCGAAATCCGTCGATGCCATGATCGTCGACCCGCCGGTGTCGTTCGTGTTACTCAAAAAAGGGTTCAACAAAATCCTCGACATCGGCGCAGCGGTGGAGATGCCGGTGGGAGGACTGACCACGTTGACGAAGACGCTCGATGGCAAACCTGATCAGGTCCGGCGCGTCATCAAGGCGCTCCAGCAGGCGAAAGAATCGCTGATCGGCTCGAGGGAACGATCCGTTGGATTCATCGTCAAGACCATGAACATGGAGCCTGAAATAGCAGTTAAGACTTTTGACCTGATGGCTTTCGCCTGGGCCGGCAGCGGCGTGCCGACCCGGCCAGGGATGGAGAACATCGTCAAAGGCATCCAATCGCAAGGCCGCTTCGCCGACCGCAAAGTTGCGTTCGAAGAAATCGCCGAGCCGCGCTTCGCGCTGCAAGTGGCGCGCGAGCTCGGACATAAGGAATAGGGAACGATAAGAGGTATGTCATGGAACAGCTGACAGCCAACATATTCATTGAGACCGGGTTGAAGGGCGCCAATCACGGGGTCGTCACGACTTCGGATGGGCTGGTGTTGATCGACACGCCGCATAAGCCGAGCGACGCTGTGCGGTTGAAAGGGGAGATCGAGCGGCTCGGTTGCCTCCGTTATATCAACACCGAGCCTCACGGCGATCATTGGACGGGCAATGCTTTCTTCGACGTACCGGTGGTCGCGCACGAAGGCGTGCGCTCGCGCATCCTCGCGACTGATTTAACCGCGCATGTCGCGCGCGTGGCTTCCTTCGGACCTGACGAGTCAAAGTTTCTGGAGAACTATAAAGCCAACGCGCCGGTGATCACGTTTCAGAGCGAGATGACCTTGCACGTGGGCAATCACACGTTTCATATGATCCATATGCCCGGTCACACGCCGTACCAAGCCGCAGTGATTGTCGTAGAAGAGGGAGTCGTTTTCACCAGCGACAATATTTTCTGCAAGGTGCAGACATGGCTCCAAGAGGCCAACCCGGATCATTGGCTGAAAGCGCTCGCGTCACTGCGCGCGTTGCGCGAGGATACGTTCGTTCCCGGCCACGGGCCGGTCTGCGATAAGCGTTACTTGGACGAGCAGGGCTCTTTCATCAGCGAATGGCTCCAATACGTGCGGGGCGGCGTCGAGCGTGGGATGAACAAAGACGAGTGCGTGGCCAAGCTTACGGCAATGACGGGGAGATATCCAATGGACGTCGGCCAGGATGGGATGGCGCCGCACGTGATGCGCCTGAACGTCGCCAATCTGTACGACTACCTAACCAGCGCCGGCATCCACAAACCTAGCTAAATATTTTTGGATTTTCGATTGCCGATTTCAGATGGGGGAATCGAAAACATGAATAACAGATTTTGGCGCGCATTTTGGCAGCTGAGTTTGTTTCCTAATCTAAAATCCAAAGCATGTTCTGAGCAACGACGAAGAATGAAAAATCGAAAGCGGATCCAGATTCTTGCAATCGCAGTGGCGCTGCTAGGCCATTGGGCGCGGGTGTACGCGCAGGAAGGAAAAACCAAGGTCAGAATCGCGATTCCTAGTGCGTCCATATGTTGCCTTCATTTGTTTGCCGCGCAGCAGTGGAAAGTATTCGAAGACAACGGGCTAGACGTCGAGATCATTCAAATGCGGCCGCAGGTGGCCAACGCCGCGATGATCGCCGGAGAAATTCATTATTTCGCCGGCGTCGGACCCAATTCGGTCGCTGCCACTCTGCGCGGGATGTCTTCCAGGGCGGTTTGGTTTGCTTCCGATCAGCTGATTTACTCGCTCTTGGCGCGGCCCGAGTTCAAGACTCTACGCGAACTACGCTCGAAGCGTCTCGCCGTGGGCGGCTTGGGCGATACGACTGAGGTGTCGTTGCGGATCGGCCTGGAAGCAGCCGGCGAAAACCCGAAAGACTTCGTTATTCTCGGCGTAGGAAATCCAAATATAATGAGCGCGCTGGATAGTGGAAACGTCGAGGCCGCGCTGCTCAATCCGCCGCTGTTGTACTATGCCAAACGAAAAGGTTTTCGGGAGGTTTTGGATGTCGGAGCGCAAGTCAAGATGCCGCTCGGCGGCCTGACAACGATGACTTCGACGATTCAAAATCGGTCTGCCGAAACGCGCCGCCTCATCCGCGCCATGCAGATCGCCAAGAGAAGTATGCTTCAATCCAAAGAGAAGAGCGTCGACGTGATCATCCGGGTTTTTAAAGTCAACCGAGAAACCGCGCAAGATACATTTATAGATTATCAAAAAACGGTCAGCGGAAACGGTGTCCCGAGCCGCGCGGGAGTCGAGCAGATCGTCAAGTCGCTGCAGTTATTAGGCCAGTTCGGCGGCAGGAAAATCGCCTTTGAGGACGTTGCCGACGCGCGGATCGCCAGGGAAGTGGCGAAGGAGCTGGGCTATAAAGTTGAGTAGTCGGCTGTCTTCGAAGTTGGATGAAAACGTCGGAACGTCTCTAACGTCATTCCCGCGGCAGCGGGAATCCAGACTCCCCACCTCCTGGATTCCGGCTCGCGCTAGCTGTCGCCGGTTTGGCCGGAATGACGGAACGAATTGCGAATTTTTGCTACACGAGAGAGGATGGACTATTTCATGCCGACCAAGTGGATAATTCTGATCTTCGTTGCCGTGATCGAAACACTCGCTCTCGTGACCTTCTCGGCCGCCCAGGAGCGGCTGAAAAAGATTCGCATTACCTATCCGACGGAGTCGATTGCTGTGTTGCCGCTATTCGCCGCTTATCGATGGAAGACCTTCGAAGACAACGACCTGCAAGCGGAGATTATTCAGGCTCGCTCACAGGTCGCCAACGCGGCGCTAGCGAGCGGCGAGATCGGTTATTTCGCCGGAGTCGGCCCCGCGTCGGTGAGCGCGACGTTGAGAGGTCTTCAATCGCGCGCGGTTTGGTTCGCCAGCGACGAGATTATTTATTTGCTACTCACGCGGCCGGATATTACGAACGTCCGGGGTCTTCGAAACAAGAAAATTGGACTGACCGGTTTGGGCGGCACTTCCCATGTGGCACTGCAGATCGCGCTGGAGTCGATGGGCGAGAATCCGAAAAACTTTCTTTACATTTCGATCACCGCGGCGCAAACCATAGCGGCGCTCGAAAGCGGAGTTATCGATGCGGCTCTTTTGAGCCCGCCTTACGACTTTTACGCGAAGAAAAAGGGTTTTCGCGAAGTACTCAACGTTGGGACCTACGCACGGATGCCTTTCGGTGGCCTCACGGTAATGGTTTCGACGATGCGTAATCGCGCCGATGAGTTAAAGAAGGTGATTCGTGCCATGCAGGTGGCCAAGCAAGAGATGCTCAAGTCCAAGGAAAGAACCGTGGCGTTGATCTCCAATTTTCTAAAAGTCGACCGCGACGCTGCGGAAAACACCTACGCGGTTTATGGCAAGACCGTCAGCGGCAGCGGCGTGCCGACTCGTGACGGCATCGATCAGATTATGAAATCACTCCAGTTGGCCGGCCAATTCACCGACCGCAAAGTGAGCTTTGAAGAAGTCGCCGACGACCGCATCGCCAAGGAAGTCGCCAAGGAGCTTGGCTACAAGATCAACTGATTGGCGGCGGATATCCATCTGCTAGAGGTTAATTCCTCTTTCCTAGCACAAGACTGTGCCGCAACCAAAAAGTCACAATCAGTGTCATTCTGAACGAAGTGAAGAATCTCGACCGGTTGATGGGCTACAAAAGACGAGATCCTTCGGCTATCGCCTCAGGATGACATTGCCACACGGTCGCCAAAATTTAGCGACGCCAAAGGTGTCCAAATCCGTCTGATACATCCATATTCGAGTGAAATCTAATGATGTCGTTAGTAGCCGCACCTCGCCTTGACACATCAAGAGCATGTCGGATATTTCTGACGAGTGTGGCGCGGTCGAAATCTGCGCCAATCCGGTAGCTTTTTGATTCGGAGAGGGAAACAGTCATGGCGTTGAGTAAAGAAGAGAACGAAATGCTTACTCGAGTGGGACCGGGCACGCCCGCGGGCGAGATGCTGCGGCGCTATTGGCAGCCGATCGGCTTGGCGGCGGAGCTTCAAGACAAACCTAAGCGGAGACGCATCCTCGGTGAAGACGTGGTTATGTTTCGTGATGATCGAGGCAGGGTTGGAGTGTTGACTTTGCGCTGCATGCATCGCGGCACGTCGTTGGAGTTCGGCCATATCGAAAACGGCGGACTGCGCTGCTGTTATCACGGCTGGCTTTACGACGTCGAAGGCAAGGTTTTGGAAACTCCTGGCGAGCCGCCGGCGAGCACTTTCAAAGAGCGCATTCGCCAGCCGGCTTACAAAGCGCAAGAATTGGGTGGAGTGGTTTTCGTTTATATGGGGCCCGAGCCCGCGCCGCTCTTGCCGAGGTATGATGTGCTGGTCAAAGAGGACGGCGTGCGGGCGCGCCGGGCGCGGACGGTTAATTGCAATTTTTTTCAAATGATCGAGAATTCCGTCGACCAGAATCATTTGAAGTGGCTGCATCGCACGGCGAAGACCCCGGACTGGGACGACGGCGAGATCGATCCGCAACAATTCGAATACGGAATTCTCAACACCTATACACGGCGTGTCGCCGGTAAAAAATGGGCGCACTGTAACTTTTTTGTCATGCCGACGATGAATAAGACCGGCAATGTCGAGGAAGGTCATCCGACCGAACATAGGGCGAGCAGCGCCGGCGAGGTCATGCGCTGGCGGGTGCCGATCGACGACACGCACTCGATGCATTTTACCGTCGAGTTCGGCGCTGTCGTCGATGGCAAGCCGGTTGCCAACATCATGAAAGACGATTCGGCGGCGGGGCTTTGCGAGACTCAGTTCGGCGTCTATAGATGGGATGAATCCATCGGTTGGTTTGCCAGAGGAGATCAAGATCGGGTGGCGCAAGAAAGCCAGGGGCCGATCTACGACCGGACGACGGAACACTTAGTCTATACGGACCGCGGGGTGATTCTCTTGCGGCGCTTATACAAAGAATCCATCGAGGCGGTGAAGCGGGGAGGCGATCCGATCGGAGTCATCCGCGACCCGGAAAAAAATCGGATCATCCGATTGCAGCCGCATGAGGATTTGCTTGACTAAAAGATTGTTCCAGACGTTCCAATTGTTCCAATCGTTCAACACGTCAAAGACGTTCAAAAGTTCAAGGGTTCAAATGTTCAAAGTCGAGACGGAGCGGAGGGCTGAATGAAGGGCCGTAAGCGAATCCTGGTCTGGTCCATTTTTTTCGCTTTGGTCTCAATTCGGCACGGAACCGCAGCGGACACCTTGGACTCATTGATTGCCGGGGCGAAGAAAGAGCCGGAGTTTACTTTTATTGCCGGAGCGCAAACTTTCGGCGGGCAAAAGACTTTGTCGCTGTTGGAGTCCGCGTTCAATAAGAAATTCGGACTCAACTCGAAGATTCGCTTCAGTGCGGGGCCGGAGATGAACGCCATGGCGGCGCGGGTGATCACCGAGCTTAAGAGCGGCGCCAAAGCATCGAGCGATCTGTACCACGGCTCGCAGTCGCATCTATCGCTGTTGCACAAAGAGAAAGCGCTCGAGAAGGTAAATTACTCGGGAATCTTTCCGTGGATTACCAAAGAGATGGAAATTTTCCCAGGCGAAGGACTGCTGATTTTCACTTCGCTGCGCGGGATTATTTACAATTCGAAAATCATTCCAAAGGATAGAGCACCGAAGACCTACGAAGATTTGGTCGATCCGAAATTGAGTCCGGCGTGGGCCGGCAAGATGGCGATCCCGCCGTACGTTTCGTGGCTGGTCGAGCTGTCGATGATCTGGAGCGAAGACAAGGTCAAGAATTTTACCCGGAAGCTGGTGGCGCTGAGCAGCGGGCGGTTGCGTTACAGCGAAGAGGAGCGCGTGGTCAGCGGCGAATTTCCGATCGCGGCCAACATGGGCGGCGCCACTGAACAGATGTGGCAGTGGCAAGCCAAAGGCGCGCCGCTGGTCGCCGTCATGGGCTCGACGCCGGTGCTGCCGTCGTATTTTCAACTCGCCGTGCCGAAGAATACCGCGCACCCAAACTTGTCAAAGCTCTTCGTCGGCTTCATGGCTTCAAAAGAAGCCCAAGCGATTCTCGAAAAAAATGATTTTCGCACTTCGCACCTGGTCGAAGGGACGATCATGG
>VBKX01000190.1 GCA_005879435.1 Deltaproteobacteria bacterium | reverse complement strand
CCACACCCATATCGACCATGTTTTGGGACTTTGTTTTTTCGAGCCCCTGCTGACGGCCAAAGCGCGGACTTTTATTCTGGGTCCCGGTGCCACCCGTGGGGCGCTGACTCTAAGTTTGCGCCACTTGACAAACAGCCATTTGTTCCCCGTTTCACTCGATGAGCTTAAAGGAAAGAAAGAAATTTTCTCACTCTCCGGCGGCGAGGTGATTCGCTTCGGATCTCCCGGCAGGCGACCTAAGATCGAGGGTGCGCGCGCCGACGACGTCGTCGAAGCGGGGGAGCTGACGGTAATGACTTGCAAGAGCGCGGCGCACCCGTTAAACGGCGTCATGCTGTACCGGGTTCACTATAAAAACAAAAGTTTCGTTTACGCCACGGATATCGAAGAGCAAGAAGGCGGCTATCCCGAAGTTATAGAGTTTGCCCGGGGCGCGGATTTATTGATCCATGACGCCCAGTATCTTCAGGAGGAATATTCCTCACGCGCCAAACCGCGCAAGGGCTGGGGTCACAGCACCATCGACATGGCCGTCGACGTGGCGCAAAAAGCCGGGGTCAAACGCCTCGCGCTCTTCCATCACGAACCGACTCACGATGACAAAGCGATGAAAAGCATTCAGAACCAGGCCAAAGGACTTTTTCGCGCAACCGTCGTCGCCCACGAAGGGATGGTCATTAATCTTCTCTAAGTGTGCCCCGCGATTGCCGCGAAAATTTATCCTTAAGACCGAAAAGATCACTGCGCATCGTGATAGCCGACCGAACATGTTCCTGAGTTTCTCCGCCTTGATGATGCTTATCCTTGGCGCCCCGGCATTCGCGCTGGCGCAATCCCCGGCCCGCGTGGGGGTCTTGGTGCAGGAGATGGAACGTGCCCAGTCCCAGGCGATTAAGGGCCTTGGCGAGGGACTCAAACAGCTCGGTTATCAGGAGCGGAAGAATCTTTTTTTTGAAACGCGCAACGTCAAAGGCAACCGCGCCGCGTTGCAACCGGCGGCCGGCGAGCTTCTGGCGCGCAACGTCACGGTAATTTTTACCACCGGAACCAGCGCCACCCGCGCGGCGATGGCGGCCACCCGGGAAATTCCGATCGTATTCATTCATCCGGGCGACCCCATCGCCGCCGGCTTAGTCAAAAGCACCGGAGAGCACGAAAAAAATTTGACCGGGGTGGCGGCCTACTCCGCTTCGATGACCGAACAGCGTCTTGTGCTTTTTAAAGAAATCTTTCCCGAGCTGCGAAAAATTCTGGTCTTCTATGACGCCAACAATACCTTTTCCCGGAGTAATTTTGCGGTAACTGAAGCGGCGGCAAAAAAGTCCGGCTTGCAAGTTGTCGGTTACGGCATCAAGTCATCCGATGAATTGAAAACCACGCTCGCCAGTTTGCGCGCCGAACCCGGCTCGGCGCTTTTCCAAATCGCGGATGACCTGTTCGAAAGCGAGCCTGAGTTTATTTTCACCGCCGCGCGCGAAAAAAAGCTGCCGACAATGTTTAATGAGGAAGCATGGGCTATCCGTGGCGCCCTGGCCGCCTACGGGCCGAGCTATGTCGAGATGGGCCGTCAGGGCGCCCGGCTCGTCGACAAGATCATCAAAGGCGAGAAGCCGGCATCTTTGCCGATCGAGCGAGCGTCTAAGTTCGATCTCACGCTCAATTATCGAACGGCTAACTTCATCGGCTTTCATTTCTCCCCGGCAATGTTGAAAAAGGCGGACAAAGTCATCCGCTAGCGTCGCATGGAACCGCTCGCCGATACGATTCGCAGTATCCCGATCTTCTCCGGACTCTCGCGCGAGGACATCGCCAAAGTTCTCGGCAAAATGGAAGAGACTTTGTTCCTTGCCGGAGCAACAATTTTTTCTCAAGGCGATCAGGGCGATGCTTTTTACTTGATACAATCCGGCTCCGTGCAGGTCGTCATTGAAAGTGGAGCAACTAAATCGGAAGTCGTCGCCATTCTCGGACCGCGGGATTGGTTCGGCGAAATGGCCTTGTTCTCGGGAGAGCCCCGTTCGGCGACGATTCGTACGGTCAAGGAAACGTCTCTTTGGCGACTGCGCCGCGAGGATTGGGATGAACTGATCGAGAAACATCCGATCTGGTTGCTGCAGTTCTGCACGACTCTAAGCAAGCGGCTCTCCTACGTCGATCGACAGTATTCGACCGGCCGCGAAGCTTTTAATTCACTGGCGGAAGAATTTTACACGTCGCGATCACCGCAAGAGCAGTCATTCTTTCGTCAGGCAGCGCTGCTCAGCGCTGTGGACAAGAATACCCTGCGCGAGCTGTTCGAGAACGACGCGCCGACAAATCTCGTGACCGAGTTCGGCGACAGTCAATTTCCGCTGATTCGCCGATTGGAGAACGGCAAATATGAGCTGCACAGTTTCTTCAAAGATTTTTTACACGAAAAATTGCTCGCCGTCG
>VBKX01000189.1:4495-5898 GCA_005879435.1 Deltaproteobacteria bacterium | reverse complement strand
AAGCTTTTACCCACGGCACGCTGCAATGCGACAACGTGGAGAGAAGCCGGCGATTTTACGTCGAGGTTTTAGGATTGGAGATCGCCGCCGGTTTCAATATGGCGCAATACATCAAACATCCTGGGTCGCCTTGGTACATCGTTGTGTTGCAGCGAAATCCACGGCAATACCTGGCGCCGGTGAACCGCTTTGCGCTGCAGATGGTGTCGACGACGGATGTCGAACAAGCCCACAGGGAGTTTGCTGCTCATGGCAAAGAGATCGGCATCGCCGATCTCGGCAGGCTCGAAAGCGCCGACGGCAGGGCGAATTTCATCTTCAGTGACTTGGACAAAAACTGGTGGGAGCTGACAAGCAGGGCGTAAATCTTGTGCGTCAGCGGACGTTATCGTCCTAACGCGTTTTTTTCTACGTCATTCGCAACAAAATAATCCCCAACACAACCAGCGCGACGCCGCAAAATATTTTCGCGGTCACGGGTTCAGCGAAAATCACGCTCCCGGCAATCACGGCCAGGAGCGCCTCCAACCCTAGCACCACGACGTAGCTCGGTCCCAGCGCTTCGTGCTTCATCGCCCATGCTTGCAACAATGCGCCGGCGCTGAAAAGCGTCACGAGCCCCAGCGTGGGCAGCAAGCGCGTCAATCCTTGGGAATATTTCATGAACGTGCCGCCCGCCACGTACAGCGCGGCGGCGACGGCATAGAATGCGATAATCTTCATATCCCGAGTTTACTCCTCGTCTGAAAGCACCAAAAAAAAGGCCCAACCTGGACTACAGATCGGGCCTTCTCTTATCTGCGCGCGATGCTTCTGATCAATCGGTCAGTCAAATTTAAGCAACGGAATATCCTTCGCCGCCGGTGACGGCTTGACGGTCAAGAGGTAAGCGTAGATATCCGCCAACTCCTGATCGCTGACGAATTCTTTGCGGTACGCCGGCATGTCGAGGCGCGGCGTGCGCACCTGGAGCGCAAACGCCGGGTAAGGCAGCGAGCCCGGGGCCAACTTCGGGCCGGTGCCGCGGTCGGCGCCCTGACCAAGTGTGCCGTGACAGGTGTAGCACATGTACTTCATGAAGGTCTGATGGCCGCGCTCCGCCGAACCCGCCGGCGGCGTTTCCTGCGCAAGCCCAATGGACGTGATCAAGAACAACAGCACGGTTGAAATTAAGATACGCATCACAACTCCTCTTCAGCGTCCTTGAGACACGATGTCAACAAGCGCCGGCTCACCGCGCTTCACCACTGCGAGCGCGCGCGACAGCGCCGGTCCGATCGCTGCAGGATCATTGATCGGCCCCTCCGCGAATAGGCCCATCGATTGCGCCAGCTTGGCGAAATCGATATTGGGATTTTCGATCGTGGTACCGATCGCCGCCGTATCCATGCGGCGATTGTGCA
>VBKX01000189.1:0-4327 GCA_005879435.1 Deltaproteobacteria bacterium | reverse complement strand
CCTGACCGGCGCCGCCGGACCCGCCGATAAAATTATAATATTCCGTGGCCGGCCATAGGTTTTTGTTCCACTGCACGCTGGAAACGGCAACGCACCATTTTTCGTTCTTGATCACGTTGTACAACTGTGCGGACGTGCGCGCCGTGCTGCACGGCGTCGCATCCCAGCCCGGACTCGCCTCCGCACGCGCCCGGTCCTTCATGCGGCGATGGTCTTCGCGCAATTTGGTCGCGCGCTCGGCTATCGCGGCGCGCTGGGACATACCCGTGGCGCTCTTTACCGCCTCGATCAATGCCGGCAGTGTCGCCTGGGCATCGCCGGAGATCGCTAGATCCACCGGCATAAACCGCTGCATATCTTGGTAATTCGCTTTCGTCAGTGTGTCGCCGAGAGAAATATGAATGATTTTGACATCGGGTTTGGACAGGCGGCGATACTCATGGTGCGGATCGCTGATGGTGTTGAACTGTCCCCACGGATCGGCGACTTCCAGCATGAGAACCACGTCAGCCTGGCCCACCAAAGGGCGCTTGTCCATGTTGCGGCAGAGATAATGCGTCGTTGGAAAATTCATGCGCCCGCCGATGTCCGCCACCGGAGCGTTTAACGCTTCGGCCAACTCGACCAGGCGTTTTATCCCTTCTTGCGAACGACAAGCGCGGTCAGCCAGGATTACGGGGCTATTTGCCGTCGCCAACATCTTGGCCGCCTCGGCTATCGCACCGCTGTCACCTTGCGGTGGGATGGACATCGTAAGTTTGGGCATTCGCAATTTTTTTTCGTCTTGCACCGGCTGTTCCGCTAAATCGCCGTCGGCGGTGATCAGCACGGGTCCCATCGGGGGTGTGGTGGCAATTTTGTAAGCACGCATCACCGACTCGGCGAAATGCTGCAACGATACCGGTTGATCGTCCCACTTGGTGAAATCGCGATGGATCGCCGCCGGATCTTGCACGCAGTGATACCACTCGACACCGGGCCGGCGCGTGTTGGCATCGAGAAAATTACCGGCGAACATCATCACCGGAACTCGGTCGCACCAGGCGTTGTAGACCGCCATCGTCGCGTGTTGCAGACCGACGGTGCCGTGCGCCAGGATACCCATCGGCTTTCCCGACGCCTTGGCATAACCGTGCGCCATCGCCACCGAAGATTCTTCATGGGTGCAGGTGAGGAACTCGGGTTTCTTATTGCCGCCATAATTGATGATGGATTCTTGCAGGCTGCGAAAACTCGATCCAGGATTCGACGCGATATATTCCATGCCGGTCGCTTTGATCACATCGACCATATAATCCGAGCCGGGTCGACCGATGATCTTATCTCTGCTCGGCGCTTTCTCTCCACCGCCGTCTGAGTTTGATTCAGCGGCCTGTGCCGGCGTGTTCGCCGCCGCCATTTGTGTGCACATCACCGCTGCTGCGGTTGCTGCGGCTCCTTTTAGAAATGCACGACGATCGAAAGCATCTTTGCCCATGACGTACCTCCGACAACCGAGTTAAATACTAGCGTCGCAATTGATTCTGGAATTGAATTACCAACCGGACCCGACGGTCCGTGCCTCAAGTGGGATAGACGGTAGCCGAAATACCCAGGGGAGATCGCCGGCAGGACGGGCTTGCGCAATCAAGTAGCACGCGTGTGAAATCGGCCTGAATATATTTACGCAGGGGTTATGCGAAGTCAGACCGGTGGAAGTTTCGACGCGCTCTAAATGCCCGCCAGTTTCAGTTTGTTCTTGGCATTCTTGCCGATCTTATTGCGGGGAAACTTTTCGGCGACATGTTCCAGCAGATCGACGCCCAAGCCCCGCTCTTGGCCGCCTCGTTCGATCAAACTGAAACCCAGGGCGAATAGATCGTCGGGCGCGAGGCTCTTGTCCCTCCTGAGAGTATCGAATACCGGATACGCCGAGTTCCGATAGAGGTCGGTGAGCAGCTCGACGGCGGGATGATTTTTGTGGCTCGCCACTGTGTGCGCGTGCAGTCTTAGCTGCGCCGAGGCGAGATGAAACTTGTTTTCCGGTTTGAATTCCGGGAAGTCCTTCAGCGGCGTCAAAAATGCGACCGCCTCCTTGTATTTTTTTGCTTTGACCAGCTTGGCGCCCTGCTCGGCAAGCCGAGTGTATGCGAATTCGGCGTCGGCTTTTTTCAACACGTGCAGGAAAGCGGTCTGAATCCGATCGTCGTCATCGACCGCTTTTTGCAGCCGCTTCCACAAAGCATCCAGAATATCCTGGCGCCACTTGCCTTCGAACGCCGGCAACAGTTCGGCGATGCTCCAGGCTTTGCTCGCGTCCTCGCCGGCGACCAGCTCCTTAAGCAATGCAGCACGAGCTTCGGGAATCTTACGCAGGGAGCTCGCGGCCACGTCACGCCTGCGATAATCCGGATCGCCCAACTGCTCGACCAATGTGCGCACCGTCGCCGGCGTGCCCACGTCACCCATTTTTCTCAAGGCAAATTTTTGCACATCGCCGTGCGGGCTTTGCATCAGCTTGGCGAGCAGCGCGCGCGAATCGTCCGGCAACTCGTGGGCATCGAGCAAATCTAAAGTGAGCCGGGTCACTTCGCTGAACTCTGTCTCTTCGAGCAATGAGAAAAGCTTTGCGTATTCGTCCTTGCGGATATCCTGATCGCGCAGACAGCGCAGCAGCCCTACGAGCGCATGGGCCCGCACTGTAGGGTGATGCTCGGCGCCGATGAATTTAAATAGCCAGCGCCGTGCCTGCGGACGGCCGAGCTGCCCAAGCAAGCGCATGATCGATACCACGGCCGGGCGTTGCTGTTTCTCATCGAGCTTTGCCGCAAATGCTTCCACATCGTCATAGAGCGAGTCCTGCTCTTTGGCATCCATCTCGCGCACCGCGGGGGTCATCAGATCGCAGATGACCCGGTTCGCATCGTCCGTGCCGTCAGCGAGCAGTTGCAACAATCCTTTCATCGCCGCTTTGCCGCGCACCGCCGCGAGGACGCGCGCGGCATTGAGCTGCCACGGACGCGTCGCTTCCGCGATTCCTTGAACTAGCGGCTGGACGGCGGATTGCCCGGCGCCAATCAACGAACGGATCGCGCGCTCTTGCAGCGCTTTGTCCGAATCATTGAGCATCTTCAGCAGCTGAACGATATTCCTGCTCGGCTGCACTTCTTCGAAATAGCGAAGCGCGTAATCTTTGAGCACCGGATTGGGGTTTTCGAGCAGAGTGCCGACCAATTTGACCACCGCCGCGTTGTTGGCCTTAAGGGCGCCGAGGACGAGCAGCGCCGCGCAGCGCTGCTCGATCGTCCCTTTCTCGACCAGGGTCAAAATATCCTGCAGAGTGTCGTCCATAATTTTTACTCGACTCTTTATTTACCAAGTTGGTCCGGAAACACAAGTCGACGCGCGTGCGCGCTGGACTTGTAGGGGCGACCCTATGGGGTCGCCCATCCGAAAGAGCAGACACATGGGTCTGCCCCTATAATTGCGCCTTGACTCCTATTCCAATTGGCAGTACGCGAAGATTCAACCACGGCAGGAGGATAAATGTTCTACTCGGATCTTACCCCATTCGGCGTCGATATGGAGCGTCTCGCCAAGGATCGCCTGGGGCGATTGCAAGCGGCGATGAAGCATCAAAATCTCGGCGCGCTGGTGCTCACGGATTTTCTTAATATCCGTTACGCCACCAATACGGTCATGATGCTTGGGCTGCGCGCCACCGGCATTCAACGCTTCGCGCTCATTCCCGCCCAAGGAGAACCGCTGATTTGCCAGCGAGAGTTGGCGCGCAAGAAACATTTTCGCAGCCTCAGGTTCGATGCCTACATGTTTGCGATGCGGCCACCGGTGGCCACCGAAGATTTCGTCAACCAGGCCGTGCTGGGATTGAAACAGTTGGGCGTCGCCGGGGAGCGGGTTGGCGTGGATTTTTTGAATCTCGCGGCAGTTGACGGCTTGAAGGACGCCGAAATCAACCTCGTCGATGGTTGGCCGGCTATTAACCAAGCGCGGGTGGTGAAGACCATCGATGAGTTGCAGCTGATCCGTTGGACGACCAAAGCCAAGGAACGCGGCTACGATTTCGTGCGCCAAGCATTGCGCAAGTCCGATCCTCCGGAAGATAAACTCAGCCGTATCATGCTCGACTATTTGCTGGATCAGGGTTTCGAAGCCGGCAGCGAGTTCATTTCAATCTACGATTCATCGCTCGCCGACTCACGTCCGCACAACGAACCGATGGGTTCCGATCTGGTCATTAAAGACGGTGACTTGGTCATCTGCGACGCCACCGTGGCCGGACCCGGCGGCTACTACAGCGACTTCGCCCGCACCTTTAGCCACGGCG
>VBKX01000012.1:13975-17689 GCA_005879435.1 Deltaproteobacteria bacterium | reverse complement strand
CTACAGTGGTGACCACGGGCTCTAACGGCCGCCACTCGATCGGCGCGCCTTTTTGTTTCGTCACGGTCACGTCGGCGTCGAAAATTGTCGGCGACAACGGCACCTCACCCGAAGCCACCAGTCCGGCTAACGCGGCGCCGGACATGTCCTGAACCTTGATATCCTGTTCGGCCAACTTGTCGAGGAACTCGCGGCCCATGACCTCGATGGTGCTGCCGATCCAGCGCACCCCGGTGGAAGTGCCTGCAATGGACATTTTTCCTTTCCATTTGGGATCGAGCAGGTCCTTGACTGCTTTCGGCCCGTCATTGGGCGTAACCAGCGTGGTGTTGAACCCCAAGCTGTTGTAGGTTTCGCGATTGCCGAGATAATAGAGTCCGCTTTTGCCTTTCGACTTGACCGTGTCGGGATAGGAGCGCGCTTCCGGGGTGAAATATTCTTGAAGACAATGGCGCGGCTGGAATTAAATTCTTCCATCGCTCGCCTGATCAGGTTCTTAGAATCATTGCGCCACTCTGAAACTTTGATGAAGGGATATTTTTTCTCAAACTCCTTGACGTAGGTACGAAACCAGGTGTGTGAATCGTAGAGGGTGAGTTGCCCTTCGCGCTTCGCGCCTTCAATCAGAATCTTTTCCCGGTCCGCGCCTTGATACAGAGCTAACTGCGCGATTGTCATCGGCGCTGCAGCGCTAGCTTGGAGCGCGGCGGACGTCAGACAAATAAAGCTAGCCAAGATCAAGCGTAAAATCTTCGTTGCCATGCTTAAAGTTGTCTCCCTCCCTACGCGCCGGTAGGGCTATCTATCTTTTGCGAATGAAGAGTTGCCGCAGCAGCCCTTCCCACTGGCCGATTTTTGCTTCCATCTCTTCGGACGAATATTTTTCGTCCAAATAATTTTTCGTAAATTTCTGCTCCAAAGAGCCTAAGTCCTCGCGGGGCGACCAGAGCCCACCCTTCATGATCAATTGCTGTCCTTCCTTGGAAAGCAGAAAGTCGATGAAGAGAAGAGCCGCATGCGGGTTGGCCGCTTTGGCCAAGAGCGCCGCCGAACCGACGGTCGTGACGACGGGCTCCAGATGACGCCATTCCACCGGCGCGCCCTTCTGCTTGGCCAAGGTCACGTTGGCATAGAAGATCGTCGGCGACAGAGGAATTTCTCCGGAGACGACCAAGTTGATCAGCGACGCGGGCGCCATATCTTGAACGCTCACTTCCTGGTCGGCCAACTTATCCAAAAATTCGCGCCCCAACGTTTCCAGCACGTTGCCGATCCAGCGAGCGCCGGTCGTGGTGCTGGTGATCGCCATCTTGCTTTTCCATTTAGGGTTGATGAGGTCCTTAAGACTTCGCGGCGCGACGGCCAGAGGAATGAGCTGCGTGTTGAACCCCAAGCTGTTGTAAGTTTCACGCGGCAGATAGAAGAAGCCGTTTTTGCCCCGCGGCTTAAGCTCGTTCGGATAAAAGCGCGCTTCGGGAGAATAGTACTCCTGAAACAATCCTTCGCGTTTCAAAACGCCCATGCCGTCGGCGGTGGTTTCGACGATGTCCGCGATCACGCGTCCTGATTTGTATTCCTCCAGCACTTTGCGAATAATGTTCTTCGAATCATTGCGCCATTGCGAGGCTCGGACAAAGGGATACTTTTTCTCGAAGCTCACGACGAAAGTTTTGAACCAGGTGTGTGAAGTGTAAAGGGTGAACTGCCCCTCGCGCTTGGCGCCGTCGATGAGAATTTTCTCCCGATCGGCGCCCTGATAGACGGCCAGTTGCGTCGGAGCCATCGGCGGGGTGGCAGCCATTGCCGCAGCAGCGCACGACCAGTAGACGAGACAAATGAACCTATAGAAGAACGATCGGGCGCGTTGTAGAAACATTGTCCGTCTCCTTCAGTGAACCACCTCACAACCGCAAGGTGTTTTTGTGCTCTTTCAACCAGGCCGCCAACCGTGCGATGCCTTCTTCCAAATAGATTTTTGGTTCCCAGCCGAGCTCCCGTTTTGCCAGAGAGATGTCCAGCGGGTCGCGATCCCGGTGAGGTGCGACTTCGGCGGCGTTCGGATGCTGGCCGATTTCAAACTTCAAATCAGGCAGCGCCTTTTGAATCGCGCGCTGCAAATCTTTACTGATGTAAGCCTTATCAAGGCCGATGTTGTAGGCGCGGCTGAGCCGCTTGTCGGCGAACAACGCTCGACAAATGGCATCTACGACATCATCGATATAGATCAAGTCATCGAGGGGGCGCGTGAGAAACGGCTGACAGGGCTGGCCGAGGATGCCTTTTTTTAGTTCCAGTGGGATGCTTCGATATAAGCCCGGGCCGTAAACCGACGAATATCTAAGGGCGACGAAATCGACGCCATGTTTCTCTTTGTAGAAGTCGCCCATCCATTCTGATACGGTTTTCGCGGCGCGGTAAAAATAAGTGGGATAGGTGGACACGGCATCTTCTTCTTTGACCAATTCCCCGTTCGGTTTCTTGAGTTGGCCATAGATCGAAGCAGAGCTTGAATAGCGTGATAGCAGTAGTTGATCACGGACGGATCTTCATTGCGCGGTGGATGCGCGGCGTGGAACACATGCGTAGGCCGCCCTTTTTCGCAGAGCGCGAGAAAAGCTCCAGCATCGGTCACATTCATGATGTGGCTCGGCGTTCTGATACCGAGCAGCGAGAGGTCCGGCGAGCGCGGCACGACGTCGATGGGAACGATTCTATGTCCAAGAGCCTCGATCGATCGACTCGTATGCGAACCGATGAAGCCGTTGGCACCGGTGATCAAGACCGTGCAAGACATGATGTTACCTCGTTCGGTGTCAGTGCCTGCTGATGAACAGGCGGCGCTTCAAACCTTCCCACTCGGCGAATTTTCTCTCCATGACCTCGGGGGGGTATTTGCTCTCGATGTAAACCTTTTTGAACTTTTGGTCCGGTGATGTCACGTCTTTGCGCGCTGAGCTGAGGCCGCCTTTTAGAACCGCTTCCTGTCCCTCTTTGGAGTGGAGATAATCAAGGAATAGCAGCGCCGCATGCGGATTGGGTGCTTTGATCACCATGCCGGAAGTGCCGGTGGTCGCAATTACGGGATCGATCGGCCGCCACTCCACCGGCGCGCCTTTTTGTTTGGCGACGGTGATATTCGAATTGAAGATCGTCGGTGACAGCGGCACTTCGCCCGATGCGATGAGCTCAGCAAGGGCGGCGCCGGAAATGTTCTGCACGTTGACGTCTTGCTTGGCGATCTTCTCGAGAAACTCGCGGCCGTAGGCTTCGATTACGGCGCCGATCCATTGCGTGCCGGTGGTCGTGCCGGCGATGGACATTTTGCCTTTCCATTTCGGGTCGATCAGATCTTTCATCATTCTTGGCGCGTCGGCAGGCGGAGTAAGACTCGTGTTGAACCCCAAGCTGATGTAAAGCTCACGACTGGTCCAATGGAATACGCCGTTTTTACCTTTGACTTTGACATTGTTGTCGTAAGGACCCAGTTCCGGAGAGAACAATTCTTGAAACATGTTGGCAGCTATCAAGAGCGCCATGTAGTCGGGACTCGTTTCCACGACGTCGGCGATGTAACGACCGGCCGCCGCTTCATCCGTCAAGCGCTTGAGCAGCTCTTTTGAGTCGCTGCGCCAAACATTTGTCTTGATGAACGGATATTTCCGGCCGAATTCCTGTGAGGCGTAGCCCGCCATCCAAGTATTTGACGTATAGAAA
>VBKX01000012.1:0-13904 GCA_005879435.1 Deltaproteobacteria bacterium | reverse complement strand
GCCAAGGACGAAATCGGCCAACCGAGAATCAGTGCGACGAGGACAACAAAGCATCTAATGGACATCGAGGAATCCTCCTTGATGAGACCGATTGCGCGTTAGTTGAAATAACTGTTCTTGTGCGCCCAGAGCCATAGATAGGCGATTTTTTCGTTGTAAAGTTCGGAATAGCCGACGTGTCCATAACGCGGGATCAGCACCATGCGCGCGCCGCGCGTGGTCGCGGCGTATTTAGCGCCCATGAACATTTCGCGTTTGTGTTCGAGCTTGTCGCCCTTGACCCAGTGGCCTTTGTCGTTTTCACCGACGGTGAGCAGCACGCGAATGCTTTTCAGCCAGGCGGGATCGGGCTCCTGCAAGTGATCGAAATATTCGTCGCGTGGCAGGCCGGTGCGCTTGGGATACTCCTCGAGAATGCCGATGGCGGCATTGTGCTGGTTGTCGCAGAGACTGGTTTTCATCTGCGAGCGCAGCGGACTGATCAAACGAATATAATCGTCGGCGCCACCCCAGGGCGTTAAATCCTCCGGATCGACGTAGCCCGATTCTTTGAACGAATCCGGCGAACGGCGCGAGACATGATCGATCGGCTTCTCGGCGTATTTCTCGGCGCCGGTCTTGTCGCGCCATTCCAAGCGCCAGCCGTCGGGTCCGCCGCTGCCGAAGCCGACGATGCCGATGACTTTGGCTTTCTTGGAAAAGCGCGTGAGGTGCGCTGCCATGGGTCCGCCGGTGGAGTGGCCGAAGGCGATGATTTCTCTGCCCGCAAAATGCTCGTCGGTGAGCAGGCCAGCACCTTGCAGGATCACGTTGAAGGTGCATTTCAGGTTGCGGTCTGAAATTTCGTCCTGGGGCAGGTCACGATCTTTGAGATATACCGGATTTCGCTCGGCGATCGGTTGGGGCCACACGCCGCCGAGCGGGTAATGGCCCGGATAGGTGAGCGCCAGCACTTTGAATCCTTGTGCCGCCAGCACTCGCGCCAATCCGGGCCGCCCGTCAGGTGTCAGATCCATGATCCTTTCGCTGCCCGCGCCGCCATGAAAGAAAACAAACGCCCGCCGTGGATCGGTTTCTTTTTCCGGTGTGTAAAGCGTGCCGTGCATGTCCCAGTCATAGCCGTTGCGATGATACCGAGTCCAAGCGTCGGCGGTTGTTAGTTGAGTGGCGTTGTAGGGCGCTTCCATCGCCAGCCATTCATCCCAGGTCAGCCTCAACAGCAAGTCGTTCGATTTTAATCCGGTAAGAAATTTTTCGGTGGCGCTATTCATCGATATGCACGCTCCCCTAAGCTTTGGCTACGTAGTGATCGAGGTAATACTTGGCGATTTCCCCTTTGGTCGCAAACCAAACATCGGGGAAACCCTTGGCGTAACGGATGCATTCTTCAAAAACGCCGATGATGTTCGGTCGCCCGCCGATGTGCGCGTGCACGAGACAATCGATGAGCTTGGGCGCGCCGGCTTGGCCTTCGGCGTAAAGACAATCGAAGGCTGCCTTGAAACTGTCGAAATAAACTCGTGCGGGATTTTTGTGAGTGAACAGGAGGCTCAAATCGTTGGCGTAATCCAGCCGGGGCATGATGATGATCGGTTTGCCATTGACAATCCGATGCTGTGGGATATCGGGTCCCGGCAGGTCACCGGTCCAGAAAATGCCTTCATCGACATAGTGACCCAAACTATACTCATTGATTCGATGGCCGGGACTGACCCAACCCACCGGGCGCTTACCGGTCACGGACCCGAGGGCGTCGAGAGTTCGCCGGATGAGTTTTTTCTCCGCCTCGGCATCCAATGAAGATAGCGCAGTGTCATTGACCCAGCCGTGGCCGACGATCTCATGGCCGCCGGCGTGAAGTTCCTTCAACGCATCGGGAAAATCTTCGGCAATACGGCCGTTGGTGTCGATGGTGCCCTTGACGCCGTTGCGGTTTAGCGCATCCATGATGCGCCAGATGCCGGCTTTGCCGCCGTATTCGCCGTAGGCAAGCGACGCGTAGTCGGGTTTGTCGTCTTCGCTGCGGCGATACTGAGAGGATTTATCGAAGGCCTCGAAGGCGACAAAAAAGCTAACGGCAATCTTCGCATTATTGGGCCACTGGATCGGTTTGAGTCTCATAGGTTTGACCTTTCTAGGATTTTGGCGCCCCGAAAATATTGCGGAAGAGCTCGTTGTATCGGTTGAAGTCTTCGCCCGAGCCGATGTCGTCGATGACGTAGGTTAGCTTATCGATGCCTTGAGCCGTTGTCGGTATGCCGCGTCGCGTCGGCACGCGGCCGAAGGAAGCGATGATCTTTTGAGCTTCTTCGCCGAGCATGAAATCGATGTACAGCCTTGCCGCATTGGGATGAGCGGCCTTGGAGCCAACGCCGATTGGTTGAAACTTGGTAAAAACCGGATCCTGCGCAACCCAATCCACCGTCGCGCTCTTACGCTTGGCGTCTTCGACATTGTGCAAATAGGTATTGAGGACGAGCGGAAACTCGCCTGCCGCCAGAAGGCTGGTCAGGATGGTCAGGCCGGAGTAAAGCTTGAATTCTTGGGCGCCGAGTTTTTTCATGTAAGCTAGGCCTTTTTCGTCTCCCATGCGTTTGACCTTCCAAGAAAACCATTCGGGCTTGGAATGATCCATGCCGATCTTGCCCTTCCATTTCGGATGCAACAATTCTTCATCGGACTTGGGCACCTCGTTGCGCTTGACCAGGCGCGTGTTGTAGCCGATCACGTTCGGCATCATGTAGACCGCCGCCCAATATCCGTCGGGATCGAAGAACGGTTTTTGGATATTTTTCACTTCGGGCGAAACATACTTGGCAAGCAAGTTCTTTCTTTTGAGAAAATAGGCTTGGGTCTCGGCGGACTGAACGACATCGAAATCATACTTGCCGGCTTGCGCCTCGGCCATGATCTTGGTCAGCAAGCGTTCGCCGACGGCGCGAAACATGGAGGGCTGGATAAACGGATATTTGGCTTTAAAGGTGTCATTCAGTTTCTGCGCCTGGTCGACTGTCATCGAGGTGTAGATTACCAACGCGCCTTCTTTTTTGGCGCCTTGAATGAACGCCTCGTCGCTAGCGCGCACTTCGGCACTGATAATAAAAAGCATCGTGAGTGCCACGAAAAAAAATCCACGACTTACGCGCATGATCACACCTCGAAATAGAATCGAGGCGAATAGTATCAAGCGGCAGTGAAGAGCGTCAACCGGTAGACCGAATAGGCAAGATTTGTTCGCGCCGCAGCCGAGAAGGTTGCCGAATTAAATCAGCTCGGTGATCAATTTTCCGGACAATTGCCGGTGGTGAGGTGGGCTGCGAAATCGGCGGGAAAAAGTTTTAGTGCGCTCTCGATCGGTGGACCGGGCATCCCGATGAGGCTACAAAACCCTTTGCCTTTATTGAAGGCCAGTATTTTTCCGAACTGCTCTAAGATCGGCTGACCGCCTTGTCCCGCCTGGACTTTCTTTAGCATCATCGTCAGTGTGCTGGTCTCCATACGACAGGCGGGACATTGGCCGCAAGATTCCGCGGTGAAAAATTCCGAAATCTTCAAAACTTCTTCGACGATGCAGGTCCCTTTGGGAATCAAGCGAACGACGCCGCATCCGAGCGCCGAGCCGGCGTCGCGCATCGAGTTGGGATCAAGCGGCGTGTCGATCTTGTCGGCTGGCAGAAACGCCGATGACGGCGCGGCCGGCATGATCGCTTTTATTTTTTTGCCGTTTTTCATGCCGCCGCCGCACTCTTCAATCAAATATCGTAGTGGTGTGCCAAAGGGCAACTCATAAACACCGGGCCGATTGACATCGTCATTCAACGAAAAGATCATTGTCCCGGAACTCTCGGTCGTGCCGAACTTGCCGTACCAGTCGGCGCCGCGCAAAGCGATCGGCGCGACATTGGCGAGGGTTTCGACGTTGTTAACCAACGTTGGTTTACCGAACAAACCGACGGTGACGGGAAAGGGTGGTTTTTGCCGCGGCCAAGCTTTCTTTCCCTCGATGACTTCGATTACCGCCGTATCTTCCCCGGCGACGTAATTATGCGGCGCAGCTGTGACTTCAATGTCCAGATCAAAACCGCGGCCGAGAATATTTTTTCCTAAGTAGCCGGCGTTTTTGGCCTCGGCAATCGCGTCATTGATGCTCTGGGTCGCAGCGTCGTATTGGGCATTGATATAGAGATAAATCTTCGTTGCGCCGATCGCATAGGCCCCGAGAATGGCGCCCTCGAGCACCAAATGGGGTAAGTTCTCGAGCAATACTCGGTCTTTTTTGCTGCCCGGTTCGTCTTCGCCGCCGTTCACTATTAGGTAGCGCGGCTGCTCGGGGGCTTCGCGCGTGAATTGCCATTTCTTTCCGGTTGGAAAACCCGCGCCACCGCGGCCGCGCAGACCGGCGTCGGAGACTATTTTGATGAGCTCTTTCGGAGATGCCTGGAGCGCTTTGCCGAGCGCCTCATAGCCACCTCGACTGCGATAAGCGCTTAAGCTTTCTCTTCCCTCGGGCACACCGTGCGGGAAAAGGATGCCTTCCATGGACTACATAACCCCCGTGTCGAGAAGTTGATAGATCAACTCTTTCAGGGAAGAGTCGATCGTGTCGAGCCGCTGAACGTGCGGCCCGCCGGCCAGATGCTCCGTGATCTCGTCGAGGTCCTCCACCTTCACTTTGGCGTACCAGTTCTTTTCTGGGTAAAGCACGATGTTGGGACCTTCCTGGCAAGCGCCGAAGCACATATAGGACTTCACCTCGACGTCGGTCAGCCCTTTATCGTCGATCCGCTTTTGCAGTTCCGTCATGAGCTGCTCCGAGCCACGCGATTTACAATCTATATTCTGGCAAACGAGACACACTCGACTCACGGGGTTTCTCCTTGTGTTTTACTTACTCGGCTGCAAACGGAGATGCAATAAGCCGACGGCCGGACAACTTAATTCATCTGCGACTGGGTTACCCAATCTTTGCCCTTTATGATTTCCGCCAGGATGCGTTCATCTTCTGGCGTCGGAAGAGCATCGCTCAGGTGCTTTTGATACTCCTCCAGGGTTAATGACTCCCCGGTCACGCAGTACATTTTGCCAACATATTCGCCGATCGAGCGATTGAATTTGAGATCGGGCGCATAGAGCTTCGGTTGGTCTGCGGGAATCAATTGATTGAGTTGGTCGATGAGTTTGTCGCTTTCTGCCATGTAATGAGAGCGCGCCAAATCATTCAATCTATCTTTCTCAGCGGGCAACGTAGCCTCATGTTCGTCGAAGCGACCTTTCAACCCCCAGGTGTAAGTCCAGTGCGCCGATGACGAATGATCAGTCCCAAACAGATCGTAGGCGGTCGACAGCCACTTATTAAAATATTTTTGCATAATCGGTATCGGGATCTTGCCGGCTCTCAAAATGCGCGTTAATCCCGTATGGCCGGTAAACATGTGAAAAAATTCTTCCTTCAACAACGCCGTGACGCTTTCTGCCAACGGCGCAAAGGCCGAATGAGAAAGCATCGTTAACTGATATTTACCGTCGCGATCGACGAACTCGGTGTAGGTAAAGAAGTCGAGCCAGTTATTCACCGGAGCATTGAACGAGCCGAGTAGACGATCACCGCGGAAGGCGCGCCTCTCGAGGAGCTTTCTCGCCTCCAACTTTCCTGAATCGCCGAAATAATTGACGAGCAAGTAACACATCTGCCAGCCGTGACGCATTTCTTCGCTGTTGACGCGGATGAGTGCTTGCTTGTCGTATTCAGTCGGTGCGGTATCGAGCAAATTTCTTTGTTGCTCGACGGACGCGAATTCGGTGTCGCTTTGATAGACGATCAGATTCATCAAGGCGTCGCGAATGGACTGATTAGGAATCTGAGTGAGCCGGTGCCATTTTGCCTGTCCTTTAAAGTCACCGAACTCGATGTCGAGAGAATGTAATTCGCCCAGCTTGGTTTCAAACTGGTAATTGCCAAGCAGCGCTGGGACGTAGCTGATATCCTGTTGCCATTGGCGGAAGTATTCTATCCAGTCGTCAAAAGTTGAAATCTTGTTCATAACGGTTCCTCTCTCTAGATTCGAACGATCGTTCGAACTAAACCATAACCCTTACAAATCAAAAAATCAAACCCCCGGAAGTCGGGCTAATGATACATTTCCAGCAGCTCGACCATGCCGAGTTCACGAACTTGCTCGAATAGGAATCGTTTGATTTCACCAACCGAATCCATCTCTAGAACGATTTCGGCCACCGCTTTGGCGGCTTGATAGCTAATTGATCGAATCGCTTTCTTTATGACCGGAATATAAAGCGAGCCCGTGCTGAACTCCTCCAGCCCCATCCCTAGGAGTAAAATCGCACTGAGCGGATCGCCTGCCATTTCGCCACACATACCGACCCGTTTCCCTTGTCTTTTGCCCGCCTCGATGGTGGCGCTTAGGGCAGAGAGCACGGCCGGATGCAGAGGTTCGTAAAGGCTCGCTACCTTTCGATTGCTACGATCTACTGCCAGGATGTACTGAATCAAATCATTTGTTCCAATGCTAAGAAAATCAACTTCGCGGAGAAACCGGTCAGCGAGTTGAACTGCGGCAGGGACTTCCACCATTATTCCGAGCTCCATCTGCCGATCGTAAGGGGTGCTTTCCCGGTCAAGTTCGTCCTTCGCTTCCGCGAGAATTTCTTTGACCTTTAGGATCTCTTCGAGACTCGTAATCATGGGAATTAGCAAACGAACCCGACCAAGATCACCGGCACGGAGAATCGCTCGAAGCTGGGTCTTAAAAATCTCCTCCACTTCGAGTGAAATTCGAATAGAGCGCCAACCCAAGAACGGATTTGGCTCGGTGGTCACGCTGCGCATGTAGGTTGGATATTTGTCGGCGCCGATATCCAACGTCCGGATCGTAACTGGTTTGCCGGTCATGCCTTCGACCACCCGGCTGTAAAGCAAATATTGTTCTTCTTCGCTGGGAAAATCTCGATGGGATAAGAATGGAATCTCGGTACGGTAAAGTCCGATTCCTTGCGCTCCGTGCATCTGCGCAAACGCCACATCGCTCAACAAGCCGATATTTGCGTAGAGAGAAACGCGGCGACCATCACTGGTTTCAGCCGGTAAATTCTTTAGCTCGCCAAGTTCGCGATTCAACTTCGCGTAATCTCGTTCCAAGCGATTATACTCGCGAATAACCTCTGGATTAGGATTGACGTGGACGTTGCCCGCATTACCGTCGATGATCAGCATATCGCCTTGATGAACCGACTCCATGAGTCCTTCTATGGCAACAACGCTCGGAATCTCAAAAGACTTCGCGAGGATCGAAGCATGAGAAGTTACACCCCCTGTGGCGAGCGCAATTCCCTTGAATTTGTCTCCTTCAAGCATACTTAAATCTGCCGGTGAAAGGTCTTCCGCGACCAAAACCGCGTCGTCGGGAATATCATATTGTTGGCCCGACGCGCCCGACAGATTTTCGAGCAGTCTTTGCGCGGCGTCCCTGACATCGGTGGTTCGTTCGCGCAGATAGTTGTCATCGATGTTTGCGATCGACTGCAAATAGCCCTCGAAAACAACTCTGACTGCGTACTCGGCCGTGTAGCCCTCTTTGAGAATCTGATTTTCGATCTGCTGAATGATTGCCGGATCTTCCAGGATCAGACGGTAGACGTCGAAGATCGCGGTTTCTTCTCTTGAAATTAGTAGATTCATGCGATTTTTGACTACGTTGACCTGATCAATGCCGCGTTCCACGGCGCCGCGAAAACGTTCCATCTCGCGCTCGGGATTTCGCGCTTTCTTCTTTTTGATGGCGCTCAGATCCATACGCGGCTCCAACACGAATGCCGGACCGCGACCGAAGCCCGGGGATGCCGTTAGACCATTTAAACGCCCCCGCCAATGTTGTTTGGATTTGGCTGCATTCTCGCGACGGCTCCCCTCGTAAGAACGCAGCTTGCGCATCGCATCGTTCATGCGCTTTTCGAAATCTTTGCGTTCCTGCTCTTTGCTCTTGAGGGATTCAGCCAAACGCGCATGAACGATGATGCTTGTCGCTTGCGCCGAAATTGTCGTGAGCAGGCGAATTTCGTCACGGGAAAATTCCCGTCGGCGTGACGTCTGAACGACTAAGACGCCGAGGGGTAGTTTATTATCGATAAGCGGTACGCCGAGGAAGGAATGAAAATGCTCTTCGTGAGTTTCTGGAAAATATTTGTAGCGCGGATGGGCGAGAGTATCTGCGACCATCACCGGCTTCATTCTTTCAATGACTAATCCCGTCAAACCTTCGCCTGTTCCCATGGAGACCTTGCCGACGGATTCCTCGTCCAGCCCCATAGTGGCGCGGAGAGTCAGCCGGTTTCTGTCGCGGTCGAGAATATATATGGAGCAAACCTCGGTCTGCATGCGTTCCGCCACCGTAGCGACGACGCGATCAAGGGTTTCCTGCAGGTCGTGCGAGTGACTGACTAAAGTGCTGATATCCTCAAGAATATCAAGATGAGGAGGAAGCTTGCTGCCGTATTTTTTTCCTTTAGCCATAGTTGGGAACGAGACCAAGTCTCTATAAAACACAATTTATAAATTTCCGCTAGGAGGTCGTGAGATCACGTCAGTGCGTGACCGATCGTCGTCGATTGCGCTGTGTTGTGAATCTTGGGCGATCGAGAGAGAAGTGGCCGGGGATGAGTTCGCCGCACGGACACCGATCACCATCGAGATTGTTTTCGAGAATGTCATGCCATGAGCGGCGGATGAGCGCGCGGTGGCAGTTGGGACAGTAAGTCGTTTGCCCTTCGTCATCCCGAACGTTGCCGACGTAGCAATATTTGATTCCGGACGATTGGGCAATTTGCCACGCTTGCTTAAGTGTCGCGGCCGGCGTTGCAGGCTTATCTGTCAGTTTGAAGTCCGGGTGAAACGCGGTGAAGTGAAGTGGAACTCTGTCGCCCAGGTTTTCTACCACCCAATCACATAGCTTTTTGGTTTCATCCGGGTTGTCATTCTCATCCGGGATTATGAGATTGGTGATCTCAAACCAAATATCCGTTTCCTCCTTAAGCCATTTGAGCGTATCGAGGACGGGATCGAGATGAGAAAACGTAAGCTTGTGATAGAAGCGCTCGGTGAATGCTTTGAGATCGACGTTGGCGGCGTCGATGTAACGAAACACTTCCGGGCGGGCTTCGGGCGTGATGTAACCCGCGGTGACCATGACGCTTTTCAGACCTTGGCTTTGTGCTAGCCGCGAAATGTCGATGACAAATTCACCCCAGATCACGGGATCATTATAGGTAAACGCGATGCTCGGCACTTTGTGCTTCACGGCGAGCTCAACGACCTTCTCGGGAGAGGCCTGAAGACTATGCGCTTCATCGAGCTTCGCCTTGCTTATGCTCCAGTTCTGGCAGAAACGGCACCCCAAATTACAGCCAGCTGTGCCGAAGCTTAAGATCTCGGTTCCCGGCAAGAAATGATTGAGCGGTTTTTTTTCGATGGGATCGATGGCAAAACCGGTGGATGTACCGTAGCCAAGAGAATAGAGTGTTCCACCGATGTTTTTCCGAATATAACAGAAACCGGCCTGGCCCTCGCCGATACGACAGAAGCGCGGGCAAAGTGTGCAGAGTATCTTCCCATCAGGCTCCGTATGCCACCAGAGGGCTTCTTTCATGAGGAAAATATCCCGCTTTTGAGGAGACGTAGCAAGGGTGATCGGAAATCAGAACCCAGCTCCTGATTTCCATCATGTTGAGCTATAGTCCGAATCATGGGCCGAATTGCCGGACTCAAAGGCATGCGCCACGTCGCGATTAAAGTTAAAGACGTGGCGCGCTCTAAAGATTTCTATCAAGAAATTCTTGGCATGGACGTGGTCTGGGAGCCCGACGCCGAAAACGTTTATCTTTCTTCGGGCTGTGACAACATCGCGATCCACCGCGTTCCCGCGAATTTCGCGAACGACGCCCAAGAAAAGCAACTGGATCACTTGGGCTTCGTGGTTGAAAGCATCGAGCGCGTGAAAGAGCTGGAGCAGGAATTCACTGCCAAGGGCGTGCGGATGGTGCACCCGTTCAAGATTCATCGCGATGGCAGCGCGTCATTTTACTTTGGCGATCCCGACGGCATCGTGATTCAAATGCTCTACGAACCACAGTTGAGCACACAGACGATCAAATAAATTTTAAGTTCCATTCATAGGTCACGATTCTTTCAAAACGTTCATGAAGATCGGACGTATCGAATTTATTCCACACCGTCTGCCAGCGCAAAGTGCGCTGGCAGACCTCGAGCTACAGCGCCGATTCGCTGCAATTGTTTTATGTCAAGCTCACTTCATCAGTGCCACGCCGACCGTCATCATGCCATCCGAGATTGCCGAATTCGAGGAGCTCGACGGCGATTTGGTCGAGGGACTGGAAGTTATCGAAGGCGCGATTCGAGTGCCAGCCGGACCGGGACTCGGAGTCAATTTGACAGTGTGAACATTCAGCGCAGCCAACTCACGTCTCGCTATTCCATTTCTGAATCACTTGACGGCTGTGATCGACATCGAATAACGTTCATTCGGTTCGTTATTTTGCAGGGCAGTCACGGAATGTTTGTCGACTAAGGGAGCACGCTATGTTCGACCTTTTATTGAAGGGCGGGAGAATTTACGACGGCTCGGGCATGCCGGGTTACAACGGCGACGTGGCCATTCAAGACGGGAAGATCGTTGAACTTGGCAGGTTGAACGGCGGCGCGAAACGGACGCTCAACGTCGACGGCTTGGCCGTTGCGCCCGGCTTCATCGACCCGCACACGCACCTCGACGCGCAGTTATTTTGGGATCCGCTCGGGACTTCTTCTTGTTTTCACGGTGTGACCTCCGTGATTGTCGGCAACTGCGGCTTGAGCCTGGCGCCGGCAAAGCCCGAAGATCGTGACGCCGTGATCAAAAGCTTCGTGCGTGTCGAAGCGATCAGCCGGCGCGTGCTCGAAGAGGGCATTAAATGGAAATGGATTTCGACCGCAGAGTATCTAAACGCCCTCAACAGCCGTATTGCGATCAATGCTGCGGCGCTGGTCGGCCATATCGCCGTGCGCCACTATGTGATGGGCGAAGACGCAGTCGAGCGCCAGGCGACTGCTGAAGAGGTTGCCGAGATGAAGCAGCTCGTGCGCCTAGGCATGGAAGCCGGTGCCGTGGGATTTTCCAGCAATCAGAATCCGCGCCATATCAGGGAAGACAAAAAACCGGTGGCCAGCCGGCTCGCGTCGGACGACGAGCTCGGATCGCTGTTGGACGTCTTGGGCGAAATGAACGCTGGCGTCGTCCAGTTGAGCGGAGGCGGCGCCGATGCGCGCGGTCGCATCGTTTACGCTGCCGCGATGGCGCGGCGCACGGGACGACCCGTGTTATGGCAGAGCATCAATCATAGCTGGAGCCGGCCGGACCACTGGAAGGGCATGCTGGAATCGACGGCCAAAGTAATACGAGAAGAAGGGCTGCCAATCTACGCCATGACCCAGGCCAAACCGTTTCAGAACCGGTACACTTTACTCGACGCGCAGTGCTTCGATGAATTCCCCACATGGAAAGCGGCGATGTTTGGCCCTGTAGCAGCGCGCAAGCAGATGTTCACTGATCCCGCAGTGCGGAAAAAACTACGCGCGGAAGCTATCGACGATCAATCGCCGTCGGTCTTTCCACGCCGATGGGATGTTATCTTCTTCGACCACGTAAAACTGGCAAAAAATAAATCGCTTGAACGAAAATCTGTTGAAGACGTGGCCAAAGCGCAAGAGAAAGACGGCCTCGATTGTTTCTTGGACGTTTCGCTCGAAGAAGATCTCGAGACCCGGTTCGTACATACCAACACTCAAGGCGACCCTCAAGCCGTTTGCGAGATTCTCAAACATCCCGCCGTCATGATCGGCCAGTCCGATGCTGGGGCGCACATGGGTTACGATGCTCGGTTCGGTTACTCGACGGCATTTCTTGGCTGCTGGGTTCGTGACCATGGCATCATGAATTTGGAAGAGGCGGTCAACAAACTCACTTTCCGCGTCGCGTCGATCTTCGGTCTGAGTGACCGAGGTTTGCTGCGGCCCGGTTTCGCAGCCGACGTCGCGATCTTTGACCCCGCAACGATCAACACACAAGAGCCGGAATACGTTCAGGACTTACCCGGTGGTGAGACGCGAATGATTCAAAACGCCACGGGCGTGCCTTATACAGTCGTGAACGGCGAGATCGTGATCGAGAACGGTGCCGCGACAGGGGAGTGCCCGGGAAAAGTGTTGAGGTATCACAGACACGGTAATTGAAATTTGGTCCGGCCGCAAAGTTGCGTTGATGTTGATAACGACGAGATTCCGGTTTCGCATTATTTAGAAAACTTCGAAAAATTAATATTTCCATTTTTCTAAGATCAACTCACACTGTCGGGTAATTTCTTCCTGACGTGGCCATTTTTCCTAATTCAGAAAATCCTGCTGTTTTCTAACTGTCTGATGTCACAAAGGTTCTCTGTGGCACGGGCATTGCCCCTTTATCTTTGCAGCTGGCAAACAACACCATTCGATCGCCAGCTCAACGGGACAAAGGAGGAACTTAGGAAAAGCAGGTGAGTGCGGTGCGAGTGTTAGCGGCGCAGGCTCCGGCCGAGCCGACGAAGAGATCACCGGCGAACCGGAGTTTCCCGCGGTAGCATCGCTAATCGTGGTAGATTATTGGACAAAGTTGATGCTGTAACTTTAATCGCTGCACAACGTCCAAAGAGTGAGAAGAGTTGAGCATAGATAATAGGAGGGACAATGAATACTAAACTGAAAAATCTAGTAATGGGTAGCGTGATTGCGACCTCGTTGGCATTGTCCGCAAGCTCTGTCTTGGCGCATGATTACTGGCACTGGTCGGAACAGCAACGTCGCTGGGATCGGCGGGCGGATCTCCGCAGCGACTATCGGGACCTGGCGCAGGCACGGCGCCAGCTCGAATATGACCGCGCGCATCACGCCAATCGGCGGGTTATCGCCCGCGATCTCGATCGCATCCGGGATATTGAAAATGATATCCGCCAAGACCGTCAAGCCTTTAATTACCGACGCTGATAAAGCGTTGTGGATGATAAAAGAGGCTTTCATGCGCTTGCGATTGAATATTTGAAATAAAACAAGCGCAGCGGCAAAGGAGGGTCGACGAACAATCATAAAAATGGAGGGATCGTTTTTGGCGCGCTTGTCGCGGGCTTGTTGATTGGCTCAGCCGGGCCAGCGCAGGCCGATTCGGGATTGGTGGCATCGCTGGTGGGGCCATGATCGACGAGACGAGGGAGCCGACCGCCGCGAAATCCAAAACGACAAGAATGAAATTCGTGATGATCGCAAGGAACTTGGTCAGGGTCGGCGTGAGCTTCGCCAAGACCTGCGCAGCAGAGCGAGTCGCGGGGAAGTCGAGCATGACCATCACGAACTCGCTAATGATAGGGAAGAATTGCGAAAAGATCAGAACTTTAGGGGAGATCAACGCGAAGTATGGCGCGATCGCCGGTAGCAGGCGGCGCGCTTAATAACGCTGAGTCCGGCCGTCATACCCGACGACCGGGCTTCTCTTTTCAAGTAAACGAAATCAATGTTGTCGGGGTTGTTTGCGAGTTTCAGGAATCACTGATTGGTGCTGTGCCGCAACTGCGGTCTTCCTATATCTCCAACGCGCTATCGAAGTCGCGCGTGCAATGATCCGGGGGTTAGAAACTGAAATAGCATGATTCTGGCCGTCGCCATGGCGACGGCCAGAGAGTGACGATGGAGTAAATCTCCGTTAGCAACCATCATTCCCCGCTTGGCGTTCTTGACATCCAAGAGGATCACTCAACTGCGCGCCTGATTTTACGGTAATCTATTGGCCACCAAAGTCATATCAACGCTGCTT
>VBKX01000187.1 GCA_005879435.1 Deltaproteobacteria bacterium | reverse complement strand
TTGCCCGGTTCGTTTGCTAGTGACCGTGAACAGTAGCAGTAAGATCAGCGACACCGTCGTCACCACGGCTACCGCGACAAACGGATCGGGAATAATTTTCAATGCTTGTTTGCGCAGAGTTTGGGAGACGGCCGAAATGAGGCCGGCGCTGATCGGCAGGAGCGCATCGACCAAGCGCCATTTCGCAGCGCCCTGCTGCTTTCCCGAGATCAGCCAAAGGCTGCCGACGATTAGAACCGTGCCGAGGAAAAGCAGCCAGCCAGGCTGTTCTTTGAAAATTGTAATCGCGATGGCGGTAGCGAAGAGTGGCTCGCTGCCGCGCAGCGGCCCGGCGCGGGCGACGCCGATACGCGTGATGCCCTCGTAAAAAAGCGCGCGCGCAAAAAGCGGCTGCATGCAGCCACTGATCAAGTAGTAGATCATCGCCGGCGACTTGAGGAATTCCAGCGAGGTCGTAGCGATCAGGTAGCTCCACATGCAGGTGATCGACACCGTATAGCTTACTAACATGGCGGCAAAGATATTCGACTGCCGCAGGCCGAAGCGGACCAGAACAGAATCTCCGGCCCAGCCCATGGCTGAACCGATGGCGATAATTTCGGCGAACAACGGCGTCAAGTGAGATCTCGTCTCGTCGGAACCGTCAGATAAGCCGAGCGTGCCGAGATTTGCAACGGCAGAGACGGTGTCTTAAGATCGCATGACTTAAAAAATTTCCGTCAAAGGAGGCTTTATGGAAAAACACGCCAAGGTTGTGCAGCTCAAGACGCAGCTCGTGAAAGAGGGACACACACGCGACCTGCTCGCTGAAACCGATTTGATGACACTGAGAATTCATTGCTACGCGCCGGGCAACGGCGAAAACGCGCTGCATTCCCACACGAAGGAAGATCACATGTTTCTCGTGCTGCAGGGGACGGCGCTATTCACCACCGGACGAGACGGCAAGACGGTAGTCAATGCCGGGAGAAACCACGCAGTCGTTTTGCCGGCCGGTTGCTACTATCAGTTCTGCAACTCGGGCACCGAGCCGCTCGTGATGGCGCGCATCGGCGCGGGATCGGACAAAGCGGATCACCGGCTCAACCCGGACGGCTCGGCGATCCCGGGACGAACTCACGAACAAGGCGCGGCGAAGCCGGTGCTGATTGAAGGCGCGTTCTTCGAATAGAGCTACCGGAGTTTGTCGAATTAAAAGGAGGGGGCAAGCCCGCATTCGTGGGGGCGAGCACGGACTTGCCGGGGAGAGCTTCCCCAATCGGGGAAGTTCGCGGAACTGTTTAGGCGATATCTCGCATGTGGGAGAATGTGTACTGCAGCTTTCTCAGCTCGGCATTGAACCAGCGTTTACGCCGGCGGTGACGTGAAAGGTGCGGCTCGAGGAGCGATTGGGGATATAGCTTGGCGCCGCATTTGTCGCACTTGGCCGCTCGGAAATCAGTCCGATCCATCGTTGTTGTAAACGGTCTTGAGCAAGTGACATGCCAGCGGTTACAAATGGCTGCCACAGCAAAATTTTCAAATTCTTTCGCGGTAATGAAGCCTAAGGAGCAGGGGTGAGTGTCAGGCGCAAAGTGTCAACGACATGTCATCGATGACACCTTGCCACGGTCAGTAACGTTCCGCGGCGCCACAGCCGACGTAGGGAATCAGAATTACGCGGTATTTATCGGGTTTAAGCGATAAACAGGTGAGCAGCGCCATGTTGTGCCGGCGCGCCTTTTTCACATCTCGCAATGGCCGGCTCGGGCGCAAACGTAAACCTATCTTACAGATACTGTTTCAAGCCAAAAAATTCAGCAGCAGTGCCGCCTAGTAAGTTATCAATATCCTGCTGGGTCAACCCCTGGCGCGCCTTTAGCATCGATACGGTATTGGGTGACGTGCCATCCGGATGAGGGTAGTCGCTGCCGATCATCAAACGCGAGCTGCCGATTCGTTTAACCACGTCCGGGAGAGTCGAATCTTCGGAGCCGAACGAGAAGTAAAAGTTATTAAAGCAATCCTTAGGGCGCCGTTTCGCCTTTTCCCGCGCCGCCGGACGGGCGTCGTCAGCCATCTCCAGCCGATCGAGAAGCCAGGGGATCCAACCAATGCCGACCTCGAAAAAGCCGAACTTGAGCGTTGGAAAGCGGTCTAATACCCCGCTGAAAATCAGAGCTGAAATCGCAGTAAAAACTTCGGAGGGAAAACCCAGGCAAACATCCAGATTGAAACGGGCAAAGCGCTCGATGCCCATTAAGGGTCCGCTGTCGACGCCGTGCACCGAGAGCGGCACATCCATTCTTTCCACGGCCTCGTAGAACGGCCAGAGAAAATCGCCGTCCAAGTCTTTGCCGTTGATGTTTTGGTAGATGATCACCGAGTGCAGGCCGAGCTCTTTGACGGCG
>VBKX01000186.1 GCA_005879435.1 Deltaproteobacteria bacterium | reverse complement strand
TTGGAGCGGCCCGTTGGACCCGATTATTCATAAAGATAAAAAAGGCTTTAACTCCCGAGCGATCATCGACGCGACGCGGCCCTACGAGTGGAAGGAGACATTTCCCCAGGTGTCGCGCTCGAGCAAAGAGCTGCGCGAAAAAATTCTGGGGAAGTGGGCGGACAAGCTGTCGTAGGTATTTTATCGCTCTAGCCTATATTGCGCGCTTAGCTAAAGCTCGTCACTCCCGCGAAGGCGGGAATTCAGGCGGATTTGAACTCGAACTTAAAACGAACATGGATGCCAGTTTTCACCGGCGCAACGAACTTTCTCTTGGCCTCAAGCCGAAGGGCGCTCGCGCGACACGACAAAGGCCAAAAAGAAGAAACCACTTTTTTAATTACAGCCCCGCCTTCGGCTGGGGGATTTCTTCGGGCCAATTCTCGATGTAAACAGGCTCCGGCGGAAAGCCGAGCACATTGAGATAGAGATACTCCCTCCATGCGGGAAATTTCCGCACGTTCTCCACCGGGACGTTAAAATATTTGCGCAGGAACTCCCGGCGCGGCGGATCGAAGATCGTGCGCGGGCGGCTGTTTAGCGCCTGTTTCTCGATCTCGCCTATGCGTCGGCGAATCGGCGCTTCGCCCCAAATCTTGATCTGCTCCCAGACGTAGTCGTGAACTTTTTGTAAAATCGCGTCGTGATGGCTGCGCTCTTCGGCGTGCACCACGCGTTCTTCGAAATCGAGCAGCTTCGGCGTCGTGATCTGGATGCTCTGGATACTCGCCGCGGTGACGTGACCGTAGGGCCACAAGTTGCCGGAAAAAATGTAGCTCAAAAAATCGCGCTTCATGAACTGATGGTGCTCGATGCGCGGGGTAAGGCCGTACTGGCGCTCAAACTCGGGGTCGGGTTTGGAGTGATCACGGCTTGGGTCGATGGCGTTGGCCTGGCGGATATAACCCCAGCCGTGACCGGCCTCGGTGCCGGCATGCTCGGCGAGAAAATAACGCCATTCGCAATCCATTTCGAAGTGCGCCATGGCGTAACAGGCCGTGCCGACCGTGACTTCGTCTTTGGGCGGTCGCTTAATATTGTCGCGGCTTTTGCGCAGTGCCTCGATCTCCCCGCTGATCGGATTGTCCTCGCTATACGTGATTTGTTTTCCGACTCCCCTGATATCTTCTGCCATGACAACCTCCTGACAATTTCTTATTTTATCGAATAGAGCGATCTGACAAATCCCTCCTTTTCAATGCGCTCGAGTATACTCATATCCAACACGCCGAACGGGTTTCGATTAGATGGACCCGTTGACAGTTTGACCACCGTGTCGATTGCCTCTTTAGGAACCATCGGTACACGCTCGTACGCTAAGATCGCTCGCTGATAAACTTCTTCGACCGCTTCCGGCTCGGTGAGCCGCATGTTTCGGCTCAAGGTCTTCTTTGCCATATCCGGATTGGTCAGCGCAAGTTTGATTCCGTGCAATATTCCTTTGAGAAATCGGTCCAGCGACGCCGGCGATTTCTCTAGCACGGCTTTGGTGGTGACGACCGAAGTGAAAGGGCAGGGGATTCGCGCCGTGGCCAGATCCATTAACATGCGCATTCCGGATTTTCTCGCTTCTATGGTATCGGGCGGCGACAAAAGCGCGGCGTCGACCACGCCGGTGAACAGCGCCTGTGAAACCAGCCCTAAACGGCCGAATGCCACCAGTTTCACGTCCCTCAATGGATCGAGCCCGGCGCGCATGAGTAAAATCTGGTTGGCTAAATTGAGCGATGTGCCCGGTGGAGTATTTGCGATCAGCTTTCCCTTGAGATCCTTCAGCTGGGAAATCTCCGGCTTCGCCCAAAGTTGAAAGGGAACGATGTTCACGAGCCCGCTGATGATGCGAACGTCTACGCCTTTCAAATAGGCGCTCAGCGCCTGGCCGCCGCCCACGATGGCGACCTGCAAGCTGCCCGAATCGAGGGCACGTATCATGGTCGTGCCCGCCGATTGCGTCAATTCGACGTTTACGCCGTAAAGGTCGAACAGCTTCTGATCGACGGCCAAGTAACCCGCCAACTGAGTTGCGCTTGCTCCTGAAAATCCCAACCGAAGAGATTCTGCGCCCCAAACGACCACGCATTCGTGAGTGAGGATGGACGCTGCAAGAGCAAGCAGCGCAGATGACTTGGCCAAGAAAGAGAAAATACGTTTAGATAACATTGAAGAGTCTAGCGCGCTCAGGACGGATTCGATCTCTAAACATCGGATCCAAAGTTCCTTCTAACACTCAACGGCAGAAAACCACAAACCAAGAAGTCTGCTTTCTCGCGCCGTATCTCCTCTCGATATTGAATCAGACTCCGTCGATCGGGAAAACTCTCTGACTGCCACCTGCCGATAAATTGTTCACTGAAATTTTCTGCATCGAAGGGCGCGAGAGCGAT
>VBKX01000185.1 GCA_005879435.1 Deltaproteobacteria bacterium | reverse complement strand
CGCGGGTATCGTCGTCGCTGCCGATCCCGACAGCGGCGTCCGAAACACCAGCTATAACCGGCTGATGATGGCGCGCAAACGCGAGCTGCGCATTTTCATGGCCGTCGGTCGCCATCTCTGGACTTTGCACAACAAATTGGAACGGCGCAACGAGCCGCTCCCCATCGCGATTGTGATCGGCGTGCATCCGTTGTTCTCGCTCGGCGCCCAAGCGTTCACACCCTCCACGGACGACGAGTACGCGGTCATCGGCGGCATGATGAAGGAATCCCTTCGTGTCGTGAAAGCGAAGACGGTACCGATCTTGGTTCCTGCCGACGCGGAGATGGTGATCGAAGGCAAGATTCTCCCCGACGTTCGGCGCGAGGAGGGACCGTTCGGCGAATTCACCGGCCACGCCGTTTCGAAAGACGATCGCCAGGTGATCGAAGTCACCGCGATCACGCACCGGCAAAATTACATATTTCAAGATGTTCACGCGGGCTATACGGAACACAAGCTGATGGGTGCGGTACCGCGCGAAGCCGCGCTGCTCAAAGCCGTGCGCCAAACCGTGCCGACGGCGAAAAACGTCTGCATGCCGGTGTCGGGCAACTGTCGTTTTCACGCCTATATTTCGATTGCCAAGCGTACGCCCGGTCAGGCGAAGAACGCGATCTGCGCCGCCTTCGCCGCGGACATGCTGCTGAAACACGTGATTGTCGTCGACGAGGATATCGACGTCTTCGACGAAGAGCACGTGCTCTGGGCGGTGTCGAATCGCTTTCAAGCCGATCACGGCTTAGTCGTGATCCCGAATGCGCAAGGCAGCGAGCTCGATCCTTCCGCGGGGCCGGGCGGAGTTAACGCTAAAATGGGCTTGGACGCGACCAAGCCGTTGACCGGTTTCGCCCCGGAGCTGCGGGTCCCTGAAGAAGTGATGAAGAAAATCCGACTGGAAGAGTTCCTACCGAAATTCGCTAAAACGTAGGCGCGACCGGCGGTCGCCCTCAAATTCAACCGCCGCGAGAGAGCGCAGCAAATTATCCCAGCGAAAATTGCATTCCGATGCCATTGGCCAAAGCCCACTGGTAAGCCCACGCCGTTGCCGTCGTGTCCCACAAAGACATGCCGACGGATTCAAAGACGATAGTTTCGTTCTCTTTGGCTCGTGCGGGAATTTTTTTTAGCAGCACATCACCAAGCTCGCCGGCAATCTTATCCGCCGACCACGAACCATCGGCGATCATCGCGGCATAGGGTTGGCGCGGCGCTTCGCCGCCGAGCACTTCCTCCTTCCAGGAAACGATCACGCGCGAATTTTTAATCGTTTCCCGCGGCAATTGCCCGCTCGTGATCGAGACCAGTAACGCTCCCGGCCTGATCCATTGCGGCTCAATGACCGTTGCCCGTGAGCTGGTTGCCAAGCTTACGATCGGAGCATTCTCCGCTGCCGCGCGCGGGTCATCGACCGCAACCACATCAATCCCAAGCCACGCGTTCATTTCTCTCGCAAAGTCTTGGCGATGGGCCGGCGTCGGGCTGAAGACTTTCACTTTTTTCAGCATGGGGACCGCCCTCGAGATCGCCAGGATTTGTCCGCGCGCCTGACGGCCGCTGCCAATCAATCCGAGGGTATCGGCTCCCGGCGGTGCCAAGTGCCGGCTTGCGACCCCGGCGGGCGCGCCGGTGCGCCAAACGTTGAGCGCAGCACCAGCAACCAGCGCCAGCAAATCGCCACGCTCTTCATCGAAAAGCAGGATGAAATAGGCATCCTTCGCGCCGCGAAACAGCGCGTTGATGCGCATTCCCTGCCCCGCTCTCGGCACGGCCGAAGTGGTAATGCGATATTTTTTGTGACGGTCGGCTAGGCTGGTCTCCAAGCGCGTCTGGCCGACTACCGCGCCGCCGTTGAACGCGCGCATCGACTCTTCGATGCCGCCGAGCAGACCGTCCATCGCCATCGGGTCCTTGAACAGTGGCGCCAAGTCTGTTTCGCTGAGCAAAAGTGGCATAGATTCTCCCGCGCTTGGTGTGGATTTTTATAATTCGGTGAATTGCCCAGTTCTATTCGTCGCCGAACACCTTCCGATATCACATGATCTGCCAGAATCTCTTTTCTTTACCTCGTCGGTTTACTAACGTAACCGCCGATGACCGTCTACACGACGGGCCAAAGCGGCTTGCCCGACTTCACGGCTTTGTGATCATACCGTCGACAGCAAATATTTTCACCGAAATGATCCGGTCCCCATTTTTTCTTTCGGATTGCACACCAGGGCCGACATAATGTAACATCGTTGAATATTTTTCTAAATTATCGTTTTATTTGAAAGTTCCCGATGAGCATCCATGGCTACCCTTGACGAAACCAAGGCCCGACTGCTGCGCGGCGCGGTTCAGGACAACGGGTTACGCGACAGACGCGGCGGTTAAAATTCAGGTTGTGCGGCAGCCTGGTCGCCGTAGCGTTGGTTTATCTGACGCTGGCGGCGGATATGGTTAGGGGCCGCGCGCCGTTACAAAGCGCCGCGCCGGTCAACGTGGCAACGCCGATAGTGAACGTGGAACTGACTCCGGAATGGGATGCGCCCCTATCCCATCCCCGGCCGATCGATCGCTCAGCGATCCCCCTGTCGGTCAAAACCATCGTCATCGATCCCGGCCATGGCGGCGAGCCTGGCGCTACTTCCGAATCGGGGTTAACCGAGAAAGAGATCACCTTGGACGTCGCGCTGCGCCTGCGGCGCCTTTTGAAAGAAGAGCCCTTCGAGGTCCTATTGACTCGCGACACCGACCACCGCTTGTCCCTCGACAAACGAGTGAGTTTCGCGAATGAAAACAAAGCCGATCTGTTCGTTTCGATCCACGTAAACTCGATGGAGCCGCACACGATCCGCGCCTTGGAAACTTACTATGTCGGCCCCACCGACGACCCGACCACGCTCAAACTCGCCAGCCGTGAAAACAAGGAATCGGAATATTCCCTTTCAGACTACAAAAAAATCCTGGAAAAGATTTACGTCGATGCCCGGCGCGACGAATCGCGAGCCCTCGCCAAGACGATTCAAAGCCAACTCTTCCACTCGCTGAAAACAGCGAATCCCGAACTGGAAAATCGCGGCGTGAGGACCGCGCCTTTCGTGGTGCTGATCGGCACGCAGATGCCCGCCATCTTGGTCGAGATCGCCTGCCTGTCCAACGACGACGAAGTCGACTTGTTGACAAAACCGGATTATCGGGAAAATATCGCTCTGGCGTTGGCGCAAGGGATTCGCCGCTACGCTCACAGTCTCACATTAGCCGAGAGGAAAGGCAGTTAATTCATGGAAGAATCGAATGAAGCCCTTTGCGTGGGAATCGACCTCGGCTCTTCACGTAGCTCGATTTCGGCGTCCACCGGCGAGCGCCATGTCGTCGAT
>VBKX01000188.1:1437-7717 GCA_005879435.1 Deltaproteobacteria bacterium | reverse complement strand
GCCGAGTAACACGCCAACGAAACAGTAAAACAAATTCGTGAGAGTTGCGGCTGTCTGTAACCCCAGAGAAAGATGAGTCAGTAATTCCACCAGGATACCTCTCGTTTAACTTTCGTGAGCTCAACCGCCGAGCCACGGACCGATGATCGGCAGCGGGATGCCCAAACCTTTCAGAAACACAAAGACACAGAAGATAGTGAGCCCCGCCGCCATCAGGAGCGTCGGACGCCAGCGAAATCGCGTGCTGCCATAGGCGCTTACGATAATGAGCAATGGCAACGCAATCACCACGCCCAGACCGCGTACGACAAACCCAAAAACGACAACCGAAACGGTAACCAGGACGAGCCCCTTGATCGCGAACGCGCCGATCGCGGGGCCCGCTATGACAAAAGATCGAATCACTGAAATCACGCCGATGGCCAAAAGCAAGCCGCCGAGAATGGTGGGAAAATATGCCGGCCCCATCTTGATCGCCGTTCCCATGTTATAGTCACGAGCGATCAGAATCGCGCTTGAGCCGAAAAAAATGTAAATCAGCCCGATCCAGAAATCTTTCGCGTTGCGTATCATGAGTGCTTCACGCTGCGGTTACCACAGGGTGTCACCGCGGAAATCGATCAGGCGTCCGTACTACAACAAGTCGCGAACAAAAAAAAGGCCGGGCAACGCCCGGCCTTTGCTGCCACAATTCCGCGAAAAACGAGATTAGTCAGCATACGCTCCGGCCTTTTTAATGATCGGGCTCCACTTGTCGATCTCGGCCTTGAGATGAGCGCGCAACGCCGCTGGCGTGGCGCGGTTTTCGGCGACGGGTTCGGTGCCTAATTCGGCGAAGCGCAGCTTCACGTTATCGTCTTTCAACGCCACATGCAGAGCATTGGTCAGTTTGTCGATCACCGGCTTCGGAGTGCCTTTCGGCGCGTAAAGACCATGCCAGACCGATACCTCGAAGCCCTTCAACCCAGCCTCATCCATGGTCGGTACATTGGGCAGCGAAGCGACACGTTTCCGAGTCGTCACGCCGTAGACCTTGATCTTTTCGGCTTTGATCTGACTGGTCGTATTCGTGGTTTGGTCGCACATGATGTCCACTTGGCCGCCGAGCAAGTCATTCATTGCCGGCCCGGTGCCGTTATAAGGAACGGTGGTGAGCTCGGTTTGGATCGCGCTCATGAACAGCATCCCGCACAGATGCGACGCGGCGCCGACGCCCGCGTTGGCCAAATTGATCTTCTCTTTATTTGCTTTAACGTAGGCGATTAGTTCCTTAAGCTCCTTAGCGGGAAAATCCTTTTTAGCCACCAGAGTCATCGGCACCTCGTTAATCAGGCCGATGGGCTCAAAATCATTTATCGCATCGTAGGGCAGCTTTCGATACAGAGCCGGCGCGGTAGACATGCCGATGTGGTGGATTAAAAGTGTGTAGCCGTCAGCGACAGCCTTTGCCACGCGGTTGACTGCGATCGTCCCGCCGGCGCCTAGGACATTTTCGACGATCACCTGCTGCTTGAGCGTCTTGGTCATGGGCACCGCTACCAAGCGAGCCACCGTATCCGTCGGTCCGCCGGCAGCAAAAGGCACCACCATGGTGGGGACCTTCGTGGGATAATCCTGGGCGCGAGTCGGAGACGCCGCGAGTAGCGCAACGCACATAAGAATCTAGTCATAAAACCTCCTCTTAGGAATTTAGACAGAACTCGCTCCTACGCTCATTGGTCGAATGGCCATACTCGATTGACGCTTTTAATCCCATATCATTCCCTACCCTTTAGGCAACATGCGTGCCGACCCATAAGGTTTGACGATTGAAGCTTGTAGAGCTTCAAGGTTCTCAAACTTTGGAATTTGGTCGACGACGTTTATCAAATCTGCAAAACTTGCTTGGTAGCGGTTCGAAGTTTTTTCCCTCGTTTTTTCATACCGACAACGATACACTCTGGTTGAGGAAAATTTACAGTTTCGCTTTGGCGTTCTTGCTCTCGAGCGCGGCGCAGATATCGGCGGCGCCGCTGCGTCTGTGGTATTCCATCGTCGGCCCGCCGGTCGTAGGCGTGTGGATTGATTCCGAAAGTGATCGACAACAGCCTGGTCGATAGATTGGCCAAAGAAGGATTTATTGAAAAGGCTTTCGGCAGCAAGCGCGCTACGGCGTCATGGTATCCTCTCCTCGCGCGAACGAATCTAAGCCACGCGCGAATTCACGCGAATCCGGCTCCACCGACCACGCCTTGGAAATTCGACGCGCAAGCCGGCGGCACACGACGTCGTTGACGACGTCATCGTACGCGAGATACAAAAAGACGGTTGTGCGAGAGCGCTTATCGCTGAAAGAGGCCATGCAGACCGTGAAAACACTATTTATCCTGATCGTCTTATCGGTCCTATCGCCATCGACACACGCCCAAGAGCTGAAAAAAGTCCGCATCGGCTACCCAGCTTTCAGTCTCACCTTTCTCACCTTCTTCGTCGCCAAGGATGCCGGAATCTACAAAAAACACGGCCTAGACGTCGACATGGTCCAAATGGCCGGTGCCGTCCAAACTTCCGCGCTGGTCGCGGGGGAAATCGACTATTTAACTGGAATCACCAGCCCGCTTGTCGCCGCGTCGACCGACTGGCGACGCTCCAAGACATCGTCGCCCGCGATCTCGTCAAGCGCAAAGGCGTCAACCCCGAACGCGTGACTTTCGTTCAAACCGGCTCGGTCTCAAACAGCGTACAAGCGCTCAGCCAGGGATCGGTGGCCGCGGCGGTACTTTCGCTGCCGCACAACGTCGTGATGACACAGAAAGGTTACCGAGAACTCGCATCGGCCATGGAATTTAACCAGCGTTCCGCGTCAGGCGGCATCGCGACCCGCGATGCCAAATTGAAGCAGGACCCCGGCCAAGTCAAAACCGTGCTGCGAGCGACTCTTGAAGCGATGGAATTCAATCGCAAGGAAAAAACCTGGATGGTCAATTATATCCAAAGTAAATGGAAACTTACGCCGAGGATTGCCGAAGAATCGTACCTAGCCTGGTTGAGCGGATTAACCTCGGACGGGAAAATCGCGCTCAAAGATCTCCAGGAGATCTACGATTCGGCCCTCGCTTCGCAGCTGATTCCGACGCCCGTGCCGGTGCCCAAGGTGATGGACTATACGTTGATCGATGAAGTCTTAAAGGATCCAAAATAATTCGACGCCGAAACGAAGGAGTGGAAAATGGCAAGTCAGGCATTGTTGATTCTGTGGTGAAGGAAATCATTCAACCGGGCGTAAACCGCTTGATGGAACTGCCCTATTTCACCGAACTGCGAAGCGGCAAGCTATCGACAAAGCGCTTGCAAGGTTGGGCATTACAACATTACTTGCACAACGTCGCGCTGCTCAAGGGCTTCGCCCTGTGCATGGTTAAGAACAGCCATGATCCGGATCTGTTCAAGTATTTTCTCTATCAGATGAACGAGGAGCAATATCATCCCGACCTTGCCAAGAAATTCGGGCTCGCCATTGACCTACAAGAAGAAGACTTTGCCAACGCGATGCCGATTTTCGAATGTCTGAGCCACACGGCAAAGACCATCCACGGCATGCTCTTGGGCTCGGCGTCGGAGAATCGCGCGTCCGCGCTGGTCAACGAAACTATGGTCTGCCGCTACTCCGAAGAACACATGGCGCGTTGCGCAAACACTACGGCCTGAACGACAAAGCAATCCAGTTTTTCACCGTCCACGCAGTCGCCGATCAAGAGCATACCGCGATGGCCAGCGAAATCATCGCCAAGCACGCCGACAATGAACGTCAACAAGAGCTCGTGCGCGATGCCGCGCGCCACATGGTGCGCTACAAGATCGCCAAGTTCGAGGGCATCTATAACGCGTACGCGTGACGTGTTCGTGAAATGTGTTAGGCGAATAAGGGGCACGCTCCCGTATCACGAGCACGATTTGTCGTGATTAGAGACATGCGCTTCCACTCAAGAGACTAGAGAGCAAACATGGCGGCTTTAACCCTCGACCTCGGCTGCGGCGACTATGACATCGTACGCCCGCTCAAAGACGGCCTCGTGCGCGCCGAGGGCATGGAGATCAATTTCATCACCATCAACCGGCCGCCGGAGGTGCACTGGCGCATGGGCGTGCATCATGAATTCGACGCCGTCGAAATGTCCTTTGGCAGCTTCATAGCCGGCAAGGCGCGCGGTGATTTTCCATTCGTCGGTATTCCGGCTTTTGTCTATCGCAAGTTTCGCCACTCGTGCGCCTGCGACAAGCCCGAGGACCTGAAAGGCAAACGCGTCGGCGTCCCGGAATGGCAAATGACCGCCACAGTCTGGCTACGGGGTTTCATTCAAGACGATTACGATGTCCGGCCGCGCGACATCAATTGGTTCGCCGGCGGGCTCGAATCGTCGGAACGCAAAGAAAAGGTACCGTTGACGCTGCCGCCGGAGATCAAAATTGAGAATATCTCCGCGGGAAAAAATCTCTCGGACATGTTGATTGCGGGCGAGGTGGATGCATTGCTCACGGCGCAGGTGCCGGCGCCTTTCGTCAAGTGTGCGCCGCAGGTGCGCCGGCTATTCGCCGACCCGCGGGCAGCCGAAGCAGATCACTTCCGGCACCGGCATATTTCCGATCATGCAGGTGCTGGTCGTTCGCGAAGAATTTTGTCAGCGCCATCCTTGGGTCGCCCAAAGTCTCTTCAAAGCATTGCTTGAATCCAAGAATTACTGCATTGAGACGATTTATAAAAATGATGCCATTCACTCGGTGCTGCCCTGGACCGCTCAACACGCAGACGATATCAGAAGATTGATGGGCGACGATTTCTGGCCTTATGGCGTCGACGCCAATCGTCATACCCTTGAAACCTTTTTGCGCTATAGTTTCGAGCAGGGTCTGACGCAAAAACATTCCAATATCGAGGACCTGTTTCCCAAGGAAACACTCGATTCCTGATCAGACCGTTCCAACCAGGGGTTGGATAACGCCGGACAGACCACTGAATTCTATCGACTCGATCAGTGAACAATCGTCCATTTCCCCGTAGTTAGCGGAGAATATTGGCAGTACTCACCCAATTCCTGGTGTCCCGCTGGCTAAAAAGCAACCTGCTTACCGCCGCGAGCCTGGCATTTTTGACCGAACGCCCACCGGCCACGGCAAGCCGGTCTCTCATGCACCGCTGCGCGGAGGAATCTACCGGAAAAAAACTGACAACCGGTACGGCTAGGCGAATTTTTTGTTCCGGCACGGCTTCTGCTTTTGGAAATGTAACAGCAGAGTCAGACGGTGAAAGGATTCAAAATTTCAGAAAGGCGTAAATCGAAAGAATCTTTTGTCTTGATGGGTGACGGGAGATTGTATGCTATTCGAGTCTATTGATCGTCTAAGAAAAAAGAAAGAAGGAGAGACGGAAATGAAGATGACGGAATCCGAATCAGAAAAACCGAGTTATTGGCAACGTATATTTTTACAGAGCAAGGTAAACGGCGCCGCGTATTACGGCGAAGAACTTCCCGGCCGCAATTGGAATTGGCCTAAGGACACTTACTTGCAGCGTCGACTGCGAAAACCTAGATTCTTGCAGCCGTCACAGAATTCGAACCTGAATTGATGTGCCGCTTCCCGCGCTGCCTCCTTCAGCACAGCTCCCACGGGAACAGCGGCCGCCACTGAACCCCCCGTCACGTTCAGTGGCAAAGGGCCAGACTCACAAGAGTCTGGCCCCTTTTTTTTTGCTGACCACACGAGCTAACGTGACCGGTCGTCTGTCATCTTCGTCGCAGCTGAAGCTAGTTAGAAGTCATCGACTTTACCAGACGCTTCGGACGCGACATGACAATTATGCCATGCACGGCTAGGCATGAGTTGCCCGCGGACAAGGTCAGCGGCTCACTTCAATTGAACAACTCTTTCCGCCACTTTTCCATGACCGCCTGCTGGCGCTCGGTGCTGATCTCGGCAGCGGGCGGAAATCGCTCGCGCCATTCAAAAGGTCGGCAGGCATCGATGATCATACGCGAGCTAAATCCTTTCCGTTCTTTGGGAATGATCGGATCCAGCGGGCCGCTCCAGCAGCGCCGGATGATTTCTGCGGAATCGGCCGGGTCGGCCCGGCTGCACATTGCCCATAAAACATCGCTGATATCATAGGCGTCGATATCGTCGTCGACGACGACAACGTATCTGCCAAGGTATGCCGCGCCCTGGCATTGGCTCGCGATCAGTCCCGCCTGGCGGGCATGTCCCGGATAGCGTTGTCGGATCGCGATGACTGTTAGAAACCGGC
>VBKX01000188.1:0-1137 GCA_005879435.1 Deltaproteobacteria bacterium | reverse complement strand
GATAGCGTTGTCGGATCGCGATGACCGTTAGAAACCGGCGAAAATAACTCGCCACCGCTTGTACGTCCGGCACGCCGGCTTTTTCCACTTGATCGCGAATATACGCCGCGCGCAACAGTTCGTAACAATGCTCGGCGCGCGCCGTCGGGCGGTATTCTGGCGAAGCGGTGATAATCGGATCATTGCGATGGTAGAGCCGGTGCACTTTGATCAGCGGCTCGAATTTTTCACCGCTGGCGTAGTAACCGGTCCATTCGCTGAACGGCCCCTCTTCTTTACCTTCATCCGGCAAGAATTCGCCTTCGATCGCGATCTCGGCGTAGGCAGGAATCGGCAGCCCGGTGTATTCGCCTCTGTTCACCTCGACCGGCTCGCCTTTGATGCCGCCGACGGCGTCGAATTCGCACCGTCCGTATGGCTCGGGCCGCGTCGCGATCATGTGCAGCAGCGGGTCAACGCCGAAACAGGCGACCACGGGGGCAAGCTTTTCCCCGGTCGAAATATTTTTGCCGGTGCATGCGGCCATGTTTTCCCGGCGAGATGTTCATGCCCATGGAGTTTCGATCATGCACCATTACCCGGTAGCAACCGACGTTCACCCAGTCCTCATCAGGATCGCGCGTGATCACGACGTGACCCGTGCCAATGTAACGCCCGCCGTCGCGCTCGTGCCAAAGCGGCACCGGGAACTTGAAAAGATCGATGTCTCCGGAGAGCAGCGCTTTGATCCCCAGATCGGCGCGCAGTGAGACGTACACCAGATCGATACCCTCGTCGCGGTAAAAGCCGCGCTCGATGCCGTAAAGCAAATGCCCGATCGATAAGGCGGCGCGCGCGGAGTGGCCGACGATGACTTTCTCTTGCGCGCTGGACGACGAAGAGCAAAAACCCATCAGAACAAATCGCGAAAATAGTCCTGTGAAGTTTCATGGCAGTCTCGGCTTTATCAATTTCATCCGTGCCTTGCAAAGCTGCGCCAGAACTTTTACTGGTGATGCGATGGAGGAACGATGAGTTATAAGGACGTGCGTGAGTGGATCAACAAAGTCGGCGAGATGGGCGAGCTTAAGATCGTGGAAGGCGCGGATTGGAATCTGGAAATCGGCGCCCTGTCGGTACTGGCGTCCAAGCACAAGG
>VBKX01000184.1 GCA_005879435.1 Deltaproteobacteria bacterium | reverse complement strand
GATACAATAAAAATTGCCGGCAAGCGCCTCGGTCCCGCCGAAGTCGAATCGGTTCTGGTCGGTCATCCTGCGGTGAGCGAGGCTGCGGCCATCGGCGTTCCCGATCCACTTAAAGGCGAAGCGTTGGTTTGTTTCTGCGTGTTGAAACCGGGGAATGATGCGAACGATACACTGCGTGAAGATCTGCGCACCACGGTGGCCGAGCAACTCGGCAAACCGCTCAGGCCGGAAGTTTTGAAATTTCTCGACGACCTGCCGAAAACACGCAACGCCAAAATCATGCGGCGCATCATCCGCGCGGCTTACTTGAACCAAGACCCGGGAGATCTGTCAGCGTTGGAAAATCCCCAGAGTGTGGAGGCGGTACGAAATGCGCTTTAGTGTTCTAGCTATTCATCCTAGTTAATGAACTCTGTGATCACCCTTTCCGTCATGCCGGCGACGCCGCCTTGGCCGGAATGACAACGATAATTGTAGGTGCATTTCGGAAAGCGGCTGTCAAATTTCGCTCGGAAAATTTCACGACACAGCGGCGTTGTCGCGATTAATCATTTGGACTCTGCTCAGATCGTTCGCGTTTGCGCTTCCCTTCTTCCGCGTCGTCGGACGGTGCGCCGCTGTCCAACCAGATTTTGAATTCGTTCATCGAATGGGCAAGCTTCCACTCGTCATAAATGGCGCGCGCCATGGCGGTCACAGCTCCGGACGATTGCGGTGCGCATGCCAGAGCGGTATGAAGCAGCCACTCTTCGAAGGCTTCAGGATTCGGATTCTCTTGTACTGCGCGATGGAGCAGTTCCCGCTTTATCGTCAGACCGATACCGTCGGGCGTTTGGTCGCGCTTGCGGCTTCGCCTGCGTCCTTCGGCAGCTTCGAGCGCGGCGAGCAAAGCCCCGCACACCTGCGCAGGTCGTAGCGTCGAATGACTCATCTTCTCCAAGACAAGATCCTCTCGCTGAATCCCGGCTTAGATATAATCTTGATATCGAGGGAATAGCCTGCCCCCTCGGGGCGTCGGTAGCCTTGCTCCAGAGCCGCGATATCGAGATCCACGCTGGCCAAATCATCGACCATGACGTTGGCGGGAGCGCTGCCTTGAAGCGTAGTAAAAGCTTTGACGTAACCGAGGCAGCGCTTGCACGCGTCGATCGCGACATTCGAGCCGCCTTTCTCCGGCACGAGAGAGACCAGCTCTTCATGATCTGTCATCCCGCAATACGGGCAAGTCAAACACTGAGCTTGCCAACTCCCACCGCAGCGCCCGCAGCGCAGGTAGCGTTTGCGCTCGATCCCTCTAACTTCGGCAAAGGCCGGCCAAGCGCCGCAAACGGGACAATAGCCTTCCGTCCAGCTTTCAGCGATCGAAGACGCCCAGCGGCGGCTGCATGCTTGCAGAAGAGGAACTGGGATGAGGAGCGCTACAGCTTGGAAAGCGTCCACGTCCAAATCAAGCTCGAGAGCCGCGTCGTGAAGCCACTTGCCATTCTGACAGAGTGAGGCTTTGAATAGATCGACGGTATTCAAGCGCTTGTGCTGGACTCCACTGAGCGTCGACATCTTTGGCGCGCCGCTTCGATACGCGGCTTGCACCAGTCGTTCCGACCAACGGCCTGCAGCAGTAATGTCCATGGAAAGCGTGGCGCTTGCCAGCAACGGGACTTTACTTTCTTGGGACTCGGGTGCCTCGGCAAACGACGCCTCCCACTGCGAATCTTGCGCCTCACGCAGGACTTCCTCGATGACAGTAAGCCACGGCTGCCACTCCGGATACTGACGCCCCAGATCCAGCACGGCCGTATTTGAAGAAGGTGTCATCGGCGGCTGAGCTCATCCGCCTGGTTGGCAGGGTCCAAAGGTGGATGTTTAGCGGCAATGATTTTCGGCGTTTTCCAGAACGGTTGTGAGCCTT
>VBKX01000010.1 GCA_005879435.1 Deltaproteobacteria bacterium | reverse complement strand
TTCTATCTTCCACGTTCGCGTCGCTTTTGATCGATTTCGATGTCCACTTGCTTAGATTTTTCAATCACCTGCTTGGTTTTCTCGATTTCCTGTTTGGTTTTCTCGAGCTCGAGACGAGACTTATCCACTTCTTGTTTAGACTTTTCAATCGCAAGCCGTTTTTTTTCAACTTCCTCTTGCGATGTCTCGAGATCCCGTCTCACCTGCTCGATTTCACGCTTCGACTCTTCGGTTTCGTTTAACACCCCGACCCATAACGCGGCTTGTTCCGCCCATGCGCTATCCGGATACAGGCGAATGACTTGATCCAAAGACCCCTTAGCCTTTTGCAAGTCCCTCTTGGGATTTGACGGATGAGCATAGATCAGAGCGATACTGAATGCCACTCTGTCCGCCGGTGGCCGGTCGTGCGCCGCTCCGTCAAAATCTCCGCGCGCAAACAAGTTATCGGCCGTGACGAGCGAGTCGCGCATTTCTCGCCCCCGGCTCGACTCTTGCCATACGCTGCAGCCGGCAAGAGATATTAGCAGGGCAACACAAAAATAAAAGTACTGCCCTTGCCTAACTGGCTCTCGGCCCATATTTTTCCGCCGTGCGATGCTACAATACTCTTGGCGATCGCCAAGCCCAATCCGGTTCCCTGACGGGCATGCGGCCCTTGGTGACTTCCTTGGTTAAATTTTTCAAAAATAGACACCAAACTCTCCGCGGGAATACCAGGGCCCGAGTCTTTCACAGAAATTTCCAATTTGCCATTGGCCGCTTTTGCCGTGACGCGCACGTGACCGCCCTTTGGGGTGAACTTGACCGCGTTGGCGAGCAAGTTTCGCAATACTTGAAGCATCCGCTCAGGATCGACTCGGACCGCGGGCAGCGATTCCGCCACCGTGCTCTCAAGGTGGATCTGCTTCGCCTCGACCAAAGGGATGATCTCGGCGATGGCGCGTTTGATCAGCGGATCGACGCCGCTGATCTCAAAATCATACGCCATCATGCCGGCTTCCATCTTGAAGTAGTCTAGAAGCGAGTTGACCAGGCTGATCAAACGATTGCTTTCTTCGGCCAAGATTCCTAGAAGCATGCGTTGCTTTTCCGATGTTTCACCGCCGACGCCGTCGAGCAATAGGCCGGTTCCTTCTTTGATCGAAGTCAAAGGAGTGCGCAATTCGTGCGACATGGCGGCAAAAAAATCCGCCTTCATGCGATCGAGCTCGTGCAATTTCTCGCACATCAAGTTGATCGCAACGGCCAATTCACCGATTTCCGGTGGTGAAGTCACCTGGAGTTTGCCGTCGAAGTTACCCTCGGCAATTTCACGAGTCTTGTTCTTTAGCAACCCAATCGGACGCGTGATGCTTTTGGTAATCAGCAGCGACATGCCAATGATCGCCAGCAGGCAGGCGATGGCGATCGTCACGGATACTTCGTGGGCTCGATCCGTAGCAGCGGCAAGATTCGTCACCTTTGAGTGGGTCGCTTGTTGTTGGTTCAGTCTTAACTGCTCAAAAGACGTGAGAAGCGAATCGACCAAGACATCTTTGTCCTGCTTTACTTGAGCCTGTGGGTAAGGTTTGTTGGTACGCACCAAGCGGCCCTCGGCTTTGACCAATTCGTCATAACGCCGAAAATTCTGCTGAATGCTTTTCAGGATCGGGGAAGCCGCCGAATCGTTTAGAGCAAAGGCACTCTCTAGTTGCGCATCGAAGTCCGACTTGAAGCGAAGGAATTGTTGGTAAAATGTCTCGTCCCGCGTAATGGCAAACTTTTGTACGGCGCGGCTCTGCGCCAACAGCAGATCGGCGAGCATTTTCTCCTGATCGATAATCCGGTTGTCGACGTTTAAAATACTCTCGGTGAGCTCGCGAAAGTGGCGCAGCTGCAGTACTGCGTTGCCACTCGCGATCGCGACGATCAGGAAAATCGCAAGATAACCGATGGTGAGGCGGGAAAACAAAGTTAACCGCACGTGACTTTTTTCCCCTCGCTCCCAATCCGAACTTTATCCCGGTCGGCCCACGGCTTGAGGCTCGGCGGGCTCTTCCTGATCTGCCTCCGCGACCAAGAGCTTTTGGCCGAACTGCTCCAAGCGGCGGTCGGCATTTTGATAGCTCGATTGAGCGTGGCCCACATGTTTGCCAAGCAAGGCGAATTCGTCGCGAAATCTGGTAAAATCACCCTGAAGACGGCCAAGGTATTGGATAATTTCCCTGGCGCGGTCTTCGATCTTCATGCCCTTCAGACCCAAAACAATGGCCTGAAGGTAAGCATAAAAACTGTTTGGCGAAACCGGCATCACGCGTTGGGCCATCGCATAATGGGAAAGGCTCTTCTCGGCCGGCGAGTCATCACGAATAATCGTTTCATAATAAACATTTTCCGCTGGAATATACATCAGCGCAAAATCATAGGTGCCTTCGTCGGGCACGATGTATTTCGTCGCGATGGCATCGATATGCTTCTTCACGTCCGCTATGAATTGCTTTTTTGCCCGGCTCTTTTCGTCGTCGTTCGCCGCGTCCACGATCCGCTTGAAGTTCTCCAGGGGAAATTTCGCGTCGACGGGAACTAGCGAGGGTCCGAGCTTGATCACCGCGTCCACCTTTTCGCCGCTCTGAAAACGATGCTGCATGACAAAGTGCTCCGCTGGCAGAATTTGCGCCAGCAAGTCTTCGAGCAAAAATTCGCCCAATCCGCCTCTGAGTTTGGGCGCGCGTAAAATTTCCTGGAGTGAAGCGATATCCTTGCCGACTTCGTAAATTTTTCGATTGGCTTCCTCGAGCCCGCCCAGGCTTCGTTGAACATTGCCGACGACTCGTGCGGCGTTGTCTAAACGTTCGCCCAAACTCTGCTGGGTCTTGTTCAATACTTCGGCGTTCTCTTTAAGCCGCTCGTTGACGTGGTTGAGCATTTGTCCCAACTGTTGTTGAATCGATTGAGCGTTGCTGTCCAAGACCTGGCCGAATTGAGTGCGCAACTCGCCGATCTGCTGCTGCATCAATGCCAGCGACGGGTCTTCTCGTTTTTCTTGGAGAAGCGACTCTAGTCGAACTAGCAAAATCCAACCGAGGAGAGCTAAACCCAGGAATAAGAGGAGAACCAGGACGAGGGAGTTTGACAGTTCCACGATGAACCGTGGCGCAATCAGAGCAGTCTTACGGCGTACTCCAAGATCTCACTGAGCTTACGAATCTGCGTCGCGCGTATGGAGCGTTCTTCGCGAGGAGAAATAAAATAATCGTTCACGCTCTTTTTTAGGTTCCATTCCAACAACTCCACACATTGTTCCATGCTCACTTTTTCAGAGCGGCGTCGGCGCGCCTGGTGCAGTTCGTTGATCTGGATGAGCTGACCCATAACACCGGCTAGAATAGGTGAGTGCGAAAAATTGTCAAGGGCTCAGCGACTTTTATTCCACCGCTCGGTTCTCATGGGTGAGCGCAGCTCCATAGCTTAGTTCAAAGCGGGATTTCCGGCGAACCTGGATGGCTCATGAATCGAGGCACAGACAAACCCTAATGCACAGGCGTTCGTCGGGCTGATGCGGTGACCGCCCAGAGACACGGATCAATCGAGGACGAGTTTCGGCAGGCGAACCGCAAATTCATGACGAAAACGGGGCGGGCTCCTGTTGCGTCACGCAGTGAATCGCGCCCAAACCCGCGACGACTTCATTGCAGCGCAGGCCGACGACCTTTCGTTCGGCAAACAATTCCCCTAAGACCCCGAGAACTTCGGCATCATTGGGATCATTGAGAATCGGCACTAGCACGACGCCGTTCGCGACATAAAAATTCGCGTAACTCGCCGGCAAACGCGCGCCGTCGTAATACACCGGTTGGGGGCAGGGCAATTTCACGATCGAGAGTTTTTCGCCGTTCTGATCCGTGGCGCATTGCAATCGCTCGTAGTTTTCCTGCAGGTAGCGGTAATTCTCATCTTTGGAATTCGCTTCAACGATGCAGACCACTGTCGTTGGATTGACAAAGCGCGCTATGTCGTCGATATGGCCGTCGGTGTCGTCGCCGACGATGCCTTCACCGAGCCAGATAAGGTGACTCACACCCAAGGCGCCTTTCAGGAATTCCTCGATCTCAGCGCGACTCAAGTGCGGATTGCGGTTATTGTTTAAAAGACACTGTTCCGTGGTCATGCAGGTGCCAGCGCCGTTCACCTCGATGGAACCGCCTTCCAGAATAAATTTATGGTCGAAGACCGGAATTTTTAATGTCTCGGCGATTGCTCTGGCAATGCTTTCATCTTCTTCGTAGGACTTATATTTGCCGCCCCAGCCATTGAAAATCCAATCGTTGAACGCCAACGGATTTTCTCGCGATGCGCGCGTGATGAAAGTCGGTCCGTAGTCGCGCATCCAGACGTCGACTGTGGGAATTTTGAGCAAAGTCACGTTTTGCATGTCGCTGCCGCCCGGTCGGCTCATCGTTCACTAGAAGATAAACTCGCTCATGGGCTGACAAGGCACAGACCATTTGAATCCAGACGTCGCGCACTTTTTCCAGTTGCGTCGGCCAGGTTTCTTGATTGTGCGGCCAGGAAAGCCAAGTCGCTCGATGTCGTGCCCATTCAGCAGGCATCGAGTAGCCGAGAGAACGCGGCGTCACGGGTTTTGCGTCTGGAGAATTCATGCAAAGACGGACTCAAAGAGTTGAAAATTAATCGCGCTTGCGCTCCTCGACCGTCCGCGACAGTAGCGGTCCGTACGCATCGATGCGCCGGTCACGCAGGAACGGCCAACTTTGGCGCGTTTCTTCGATCTTCCCGAGATCGCACTTGGCGAGCAAAATCTCTTCTCGCTCGGCGCCCGCATGCGCGATAATCTCACCGAACGGCCCAGCGACGAACGAATGGCCCCAAAATTTGATTTTGCCCTCGCGCCCGACCCGATTTACCGATGCCACATAAACTCCGTTGGCGACGGCGTGGGAGCGCTGGATCAATTCCCAAGCATCGCGCTGACGGCGTGCCACGGGTCGCGGTTCGTTCGGAATCCATCCGATCGCGGTCGGATAAAAAAGAATCTGTGCCCCCGACAATGCGGTCGATCGCGCGCCCTCGGGAAACCATTGATCCCAGCAGACCAGCGCGCCGATCTTTGCGTAGCGGGTTTGAAAGCTGGGAAAGCCGAGATCGCCCGGCGTGAAATAAAACTTCTCGTAGTAAAGCGGATCGTCGGGGATATGCATCTTGCGATACATTCCCGCGATCGAACCGTCGGCATCGATGACGACGGCCGTGTTATGGTAGATACCCGCCGATCTTCGTTCGAACACCGAGGCGACGATGACGATCTCCCCCTCGGACGCCACTGCGGACAGCGCATCTGTCGTCGGGCCGGGGATCGACTCTGCCAATTTGAAATTACGCTGATTTTCGCTTTGGCAAAAATAACGCGAACGAAAAAGTTCTTGCAGGCAAACGATCTGCGCGCCCTTTTTTGCCGCCGAGGCAACAAGCGCAATGGCCTTGGCGAGATTCGCCGATGGATTATTGCTCGCGCTCATTTGGATGAGCCCCAAAGTCACCTGTTCCTTAAGCTTGTTGCGCGCCATAACGTAACCCTTGCCGTCCTGATCAATGTACAATGTAAAAATAAAAAAAGGGAGAGAAAAGGCGATTCCCCTTTCCTCTCCCTAAGACAAATCTGATGTG
>VBKX01000182.1 GCA_005879435.1 Deltaproteobacteria bacterium | reverse complement strand
ACAACGTTGAGTCTTTGAAGCTGCTGTTTCGCATCTGCGGCCCGGAGCGTTGCCTTTTCGGCACCGAGCGCCCCGGCGCCGGCTCCAAGACCGATCCGCGCACCGGCAAGTGGTACGACGACGTGCGGCCGAATATCGAAAGCATCCCGTGGCTAAACGCCGAGGATAAAGAAAAAATTTTCCACGCAAACGCGGCCCAGGTGTTCACCAGGTTTAAACAGTAGGCGAGGAAGTTTCGGAGCGGTGGGTTGATTCGAAGATTCAATAATCCCGATGTCGTCGCAAACCGTTAATCTCGATCTTGCCGCTCTGACGGCGGAGCAGCAGGTGGCGCGACTCAAGGAGCAATACGTTGCGCTGCGCGGCAAAGGCGCCATTGTTCGGGCGCGCGTTGGCGATCTACCCGTGCGTCAATACATCTCGATGCTCGAACGCGGCTATCGCGTGGCGCTCGAGCGCGGTGACGACGCGTTGTATCTCGTGCTTTATCCGGATGGCTCCATGCCGCGCCTTGGCTTGCGCGGAGCTCATTCGATTGTATGCGACCGTGACGGACGCGTCTATTCGAATACGACGGAAAATCGGGTGGCGGTCATAGATGGCTCGACGCGGCGACTGGTGAAGCACATCGCTGTGGGGGACGATCCGTCGCATTTGGAACTGTCGCACGACGGCCGCAAGCTCTACGTCGCAAACAGTGGATCGAACGACGCAACCATTATCGACACGACAAACGATCAAGTGATCGCAACTGTTTCAACCGGACGCCGTCCGCTGCTTCCCTGTGTGGCGCCGGATGGAAATTGTGTTTATCTCCCGAGCGGGCCGGATAAAACCGTGACGGTGATTAGCGGCAAGGGAAATTTGCGCAAGACTGTTCCAGTCGGCCTGGCGCCCCACGACATCGCCGTTTCGCCAGACAGTCGTTGGGCGTATCAGCCCAATTCCGCGTCGCACACGGTTACCGTGATCGATGGTCGTGACTATTCCGTCGTCGGTGAAGTCAAAGTCGGACTCGGACCGGGGCACGTAGCTTTCGATCCAGAGAACCGCTTTGTCTACGTGGCTAACACGGTGTCCGGCGACGTGACAGTCATCAGCACGAGCGGGCACGAAGTCGTAGCGACGATTCCGGCCGGCAAGGGTTCGCACCTGCCGGCGGTCGATCATGACGGGCGCTACGGCTACGTCGCCAATTTTGCATCCGACGATCTCACCGTCTGGGACTGCCGAAATCATCGGGTGATGGCGACAATCCCCGTGGGGATCTATCCGCATTTCTTCGCGTTCAGCCCGGATGGCAACTGGATCGTCGTGTCGAATACCGGCGAGTCGAGCATCTGCCTCATCGACGTTCACGCCCACGAACTGCGAGCCCGTTTGCCCGTGGGCGCCGCGCCGGCGCATATTGCGTTCAATCCGGACGGTGAGTTGGCGTTCATCGGCTGTGAGGGCAGCGATGAGGTTGCGGTGATCGATCTGGATCGCCAGACGATCGTTGAATTGATTAAAGCAGGCCGGCTCGCTCAGTGAAGGATTCGTGTACCGGCCACTTGTGATCAAATTCAGTATTCGCCCCAAAATCTAACCGAGAGGCTATTATCTTGACTCTGATCCTGGCCATCGGAAATGGATGCGTTCGCTACCTTTAAGCCGCTACGGAACAAGCTGAAACAATTTAGTTTCGAGTCGATCCTATCGCTATCAGTTCAAAAATTGCACGAACTAAGAAATTTTCCAGTTCAAGAAGTAGCTAAGTATCCCCCTTGGTTTTTGCTTCTGCTAATCAAATGGTCCGTACTCCATTCGGACCCAGGATACCGTCGACATTGTCACGCCAGCCCGGGTGATTTCGATAAATTAGTCAATCTGGTCCATAAGTTATTCGGCGAAGTCCGACTACCGAGCCAATACAGTAGTCCGTCTATTTTCCTCAAGAATACCGCATTCCAGCAGCTTCTATTTCAAATACCACTGTCATCCTCGGACATCGGTAGACAGATTCTTCTGTTTGATCACCTTCCTACGAAGCCAATTGTTAAAGACTTATTCTTCGAATGCACAGGATTCGCCATATCTGATTTCCTCAAACTTGCAACCATACTCGTTGGTCACTTTTTAACTTCGAACGACATAAACATCTCTTCTGCATATTTTGCGCCGCTTGGCATCGCTCCCGAAGTTGTTGTGCGATTTCTTGATACACTTTCATTGGAAATGAGTGAGCTCAAGCCGTTTTTTGAAGCGGAAGGGAGACGATTCCAGAATTTTGAGTCAACACTCTACGCGCAGACCCCATTGAAACAGCGTCCGCTTCTTCGATTCAGGGACAAGGATAGGTA
>VBKX01000183.1:3089-3404 GCA_005879435.1 Deltaproteobacteria bacterium | reverse complement strand
AAGACAAGATCAGCGAAGAACTGATCGAGCGAGTTTACGCGCCCATCGGTCTCGACATCGCGACCGAGACGCCGGCGGAAATCGCTGTCTCAATTCTCAGCGAAGTGATCAAAGTGCGGCGCGGCGGCAGCGCGCCGTCGCTCTCCGGTCATTGAGGAATTGGCTGTGGCGCAGATGACCGGCATCATTTTTTCCGATTTGGGCCAAGCGGCGTCGTTCATGGCGCTGGATTGGGTGCAGGCGGCTCTAAAGCGAAGCCTGGGATTCGACGCGTTTCCGGCCACGCTCAATGTTCGCCCCAAGGCCGCCGAAGAT
>VBKX01000183.1:0-2825 GCA_005879435.1 Deltaproteobacteria bacterium | reverse complement strand
GGCATCTCCGGGGCGACCGGCGCGATCTACGGGGTGCGCATGCTGGAGATTCTCGCCAAGATCGACGACATCGAGACGCACCTTGTGATGAGCAAGGCCGGCCGGATGACGATACAGGTGGAGACGCCTTTTTCGGTGAAGGACGTCGAAGCGATGGCGGACGTCGTCCATGACGTCAATAACGTCGGCGCCAGCATCTCCAGCGGGTCGTTTCGCACCGAAGGAATGGTGATCGCGCCCTGTTCGATGAAGTCCATGGGCGCCATTGCCCATTCGCTCGGCGGGGACTTGCTGGTGCGGGCAGCGGATGTGGTATTAAAGGAACGAAAAAAACTCGTCCTCGTCGTACGCGAAACGCCGCTTCATCTCGGTCATTTGGAAGCGATGGCCGCGCTCACGCGCATGGGCGCGATTATTTTTCCGCCCGTGCCGGCCTTCTACCATCGCCCCAAGACGTTGGATGACGTCATCAATCAAACCGTCGCGCGAATACTCGATCAGTTCGATATCGATGTCAAACTCTTCCATCGCTGGGACGATGAAGGTATGAGCCGCCACCCCGATGCGGCGAAAACCACCACGCTCGCCGCCGTTAAAGAGCGCCAAGCGGCAAAAAAGCAGCGTTGAATTTGCCAGCCCTCGGTCATCATGCCAAACCGCGGCGATAAGAACGCCCTCACCAAAACTCAACAGCGCAAAAAAGAACACCTGGAACTCTGCCTCGATACGGAAAGCGTTTCGAGCCCTTCGCGCACAGGATTTGAAGCGTATCGCTTCGTTCACAACGCGTTGCCGGAGATCGACATCGATGAAATCGATCTCAGCACGACGTTTCTCGGCAAGCGGCTCAAAGCGCCGATATTGATTTCTTCGATGACCGGGGGCTTCGATCTGGCGCGCAAGGTCAATCGCAACTTGGCAGCCGCCGCTCAGGCCTTGGGATTGGCGATGGGAGTCGGTTCGCAGCGCGTCGCCATTGAAGAGCCGTCTGCCGCGGCTTCGTTCGCATTGTCGCCGCGCCGTGTCGATGATCGGGGCCGATGCGCTGATGCTTCACCTCAACGTACTTCAGGAAGCCGTGCAGCCGGAGGGCAATCGTAACTTCAAAGGATTGAGCGACAAAATCTCGACGGTTTGCCGGGAACTCGAAGTTCCCGTCGTTGCTAAAGAGGTCGGCAACGGTATCTCAGTCGATGCTGCCGTTCGATTGCAACGTGCCGGCGTCCGCGCCATTGACATCGCCGGCAAGGGCGGGACCTCTTGGTCGGCCGTGGAAGCGCAGCGCGCCAAGAAGCAAGGCCAACAGGCGGATACGGCCTTTGCTGACTGGGGTATTCCAACCGAGGAGGCGCTCGTCAACGTGCGCAAAGCGCTAGCAGAAATTCCGCTGATTGCTTCTGGAGGAATTCGCAGCGGGGTCGACATCGCCAAGTCGATTGCCCTGGGCGCTGATATTGCCGCCATGGGGCAGCCCCTCCTGGCTGTTGCTTTGGAGTCTGCGGACCAGGTGATAGAATCCTTGGTCGGTGTGATTCATGAGCTCAAAGTCAGCATGCTCTGCGTCGGAGCCACGAACTTGGCCGAGTTGCGCGCCGCGCCATTGCTGCGCCAAACGGCTGGGTTTTGAAACCTGCGTTTTACCCGTCTCTATTTTCCCTGATGTCCAGCCGGACTTGAGCTGACGATGTCTAAAGAGTTGAAACAGCAATTCCTCGATTACCTGCAGTCCCACAACACGATGACTTTAGCGACTTGTGCGGGCGATCTGCCTTGGGCGGCGACGGTGTTTTACGCCAGTGATGACTTGCGGTTTATTTTTTTTCGGCACCCGATTCGCGCCACTGTCAGAATCTATCGGCCAATGCCCGGGTTGCAGTGACGATTCAAGAGGACTATAAGGACTGGCGCAAAATTAAGGGCATCCAGCTGGAGGGTAAAGTCGTGCTCGTCGACGGGATACTCGAGAAGGCGAAAGCGATGGCGATCTACGCACGCAAGTACCCGGAGGTGATAAAGCTTTTTACCGATCCGGCGAGCGGAGTGTTTTACAAGGCATTCCTAAAAGTGAGATTTTATTGCGTCGAGCCCGAAAAGGCTTTTTTCATCGACAACGAACAAGGCTTCGGCAAAAGACAGGAATTGGTTCTCGAAAAGTAGGCCCATAGAGAGCACAAACGTCAAAGGAATAAACCGCCGCAATTATGTCACAAATTTTAGGAAATGAACTGACACCGGCGCTGCTGGAGCGACTAGGTGGATCGCAGATCGAGTCTCACGAGGGGAAAATTATTCCGATTTTTACGATCGACGATACGGGTTGGGCCCATCCGGCGCTGTTGTCTTACTACGAAATTGTCGCTAAGAACGCTTCGACGCTGGATATGGCGCTGTGGAAAAACAGCTCGACGGCGAACAATCTCAGAACGGCCGGCAAGATCACGCTCATGCTGAGCGACTTCAAAACAAATTACTACCTCAAGGGCCGGGTGAGCGAGGTGGAATATGAAATGACCGGTGCCGGCGCCGTGTCGCGCTTTCGCGTCGCCCTCGAGCAAGTGATCGAAGATCAAGAGCCCAACGCGGAAATTACCACGGGTTTGACTTATCGGCGCATGTCTCAGCGCGATCCGAATGATTTTGCGGCCAAGGTGTTCCGTCTTTTGCAAGAGACGCCCCTATGAAGGTTAAAAAGATTGTCTTCACCGGAGCTGCGCTGCTTTTAATCGGCGGCGCGGGATTGGCCTATTGGCGCAACCTCGGCGCTCCCACCGAATCGCCTTATCTCACTGTGCCCGTGAGCCGCGGCAATGTGCGCCAAGTGGTGT
>VBKX01000181.1:4917-8803 GCA_005879435.1 Deltaproteobacteria bacterium | reverse complement strand
AGGTACCGGCGACGCCGGGGACGACCGCCTGACCGCCGAGCTTGCCGTCGGTGCCGACCTCGCGGGCGACGCGGGTGACTTCGGCGGCGAAACTGCGGAGCTGATCGACCATCGTATTGATCGCTTCTTTGAGCTGGAGAATCTCGCCGTGCACGTCGACGGTGATTTTTTTGGAAAGATCGCCGTTGGCAACGGCGATGGTAACGTCGGCGATGCTACGCACCTGAGCCGTCAAATTGCCGGCCATCATATTGACGTTATCGGTCAAGTCTTTCCACGTGCCGGCGACACCGGGGACCACGGCCTGACCGCCGAGTTTTCCCTCGGTGCCGACCTCGCGTGCGACGCGGGTGACTTCTCCGGCGAAGGCGTCGAGCTGCTTTGGCCTTCGGCTTCCAAAGCGACAGTCTCGGTCAAGTTACCTTTGGCGACCGCGCCGATGACGCGGGCCATTTCCGCCGTTGGGCGCACCAGGTTTTCGATCAGCTCATTGAGCGCATCGACCCGGCTCTTCCAAGATCCCTTGCCCGTCGCAGGGGCTACGCGCTGGGATAATTTTCCATCGCGGCCGACGACGCGACTGACCCGCTCGATCTCTTTGGTATTTTCCGACATCATTTCGATGATGTCGTTAAACGTGTCGGCGATCTTGCCGTCGATGCCGGCCCAGTTAGTCGGCAGCCGGACCGTGAAATCGCCCTTTCTTACTGAGCTGAGTATTTGCAGGAGCTGTTTGGTGTCGAGCCGGTCGTCGTCGACGCTACGCGCCACGTGCTTTGCCATCGGGGTCTCCTAGTTAGGAATAGAGGTATGGATAAAAACTTGCTGAGCGCGGTTGGGCGATCGTTGGCTGTTTCTTTCCATTGCTTGGGAGCGGGTTTCTGAATCGGATCGCCGGCATGGGTTGGATTAACGTGGCTCCATGGAAGCATCTAACGGATGCGAATTTCTACACATCGGACATTAGCACGCATGAGCCGTTTCACGACTGCTGTAGTCGTTTTGGCAGGCTCCCACTCTGACCCTTACGTATTGCTCCTACGACGGCTACTTCACTGTCAGGAAATTTCAGACAAATAGCGAAATCGTTTACTACGGCCGCAAATTTCGCGCCATCAGCGAATTTTTCGTGAACGCTTAAAATATAAATAGATACGAAGACAACGGTGCGAGAAGCCAAGCAGAAATGTATGCATTTATCGCAATGCTGTCTGATTTTTCGCACAGTTCCGGACAATAGAAATGCGTGTCAGATGATAATGCGACCATTCATAACAGTGGCGGGGGCGCGAAGGCGGGCGACTGAATGACGCCCTTCAACGGTAGATGGTCAGAAGCGATACGGGTGAGGGGCGTTCGGACCCGGGAAACCTTGACCAGCGCCGCCGCCGGTGACACCCATATGCGGTCGAGGGCGAATAGGGGAAACGCAGCAGGAAAGGTGCGCACGAGCGCGGTTTTCCCGAGGCGCGTGTGAATCCAGCGTAACGACCTTCCGGTCGGCAACCATTCATTGAAGTCGCTCAATATGATGACAGTCGCTGCGCGCGGCTCTGACAATGCAAGCAAAAGTTGTCTCACCTGAAAGCGCCGCTCGGGCGCGCGCAGTCCAAGGTGAGTGACGATCACACGCGTTGTGCACCGCCAGGACTTTGTAGCTGGTTAACAGCACGTTCCCATAGTGTCCGTTTCTGCGCTCGACGGCAGGCCCCGGAATGGCCTGCAACCCCGTGGCGGCGGCCAAATAATTCATCTGATGCAACTCTTCTGTACCGCTCGCATCGCTATGCACTTCCTGTAGCCCGATGATCTGGGCGCCGCTTCGATTGATCACCTCGGCGATACGGGCCGGATTACGCTGGCGGTCCGAGCCGACACACTCGTGAATGTTATAGGAGAGGACGGAAAAAACTTGCATGACTGCGGGTGTGCTTCAGAGAGACTCAGCAGTCCTGGCCGCCGGCGACGTTTTCTGTCTTCCGGGGCTTTGTCGACCGGCAAACCAGCGGCGGAAGGCGAAGATGCCCAACAGCATGAGACATAAGCTGCTGGTGAGGACAATCAAGGTCAGCGCGCTCGGATTGCGGATCATGTCCTTAAGTTGATTTTGAAAGAACGTAATTCCCACTACTCCCGGGCTCATTCCCAAAAATGTCCCGTAAACGAAGTCTCGAAACGGCACACGGACCGCACCCGCGGCCAAGTTGACCAGGGAATAAGGCGCCACAGGCATCATTCGAACCGCCGCGACTGCCAAGACGCCGTGCTTGGCAATTAGCCGATTCATGCGGTTCAAACGTTTTCCGGCGAAGCGCACGACGTTTTTTCGACCGAGCTGACGGCCGATGGCATAGAGAAAAATAGCGCTCAGGAGGCAGCCCAGTAACGAACAGAGCATTGCCGGCCACGGATCAAAAGCGAACGCGGTCGCGATGATCAGGATCGTGACCGGAAACACGGTGATGCCACCCAGGAGGAAAGCGCCTATGACCCACAAAGGGGCGGCATTGTTTTCTTGCAGCGATGCCGCCCAACCTTCCAGAGTATTTAGATCAACGAGGTCACCCAAGCTTGTCCAACGCCATGCCGCGGCCAGGGCGAACATGGCAATCAAAATCAGGGCGCCGCGAAGAAGGGCGCCGCTGGATGAGCCGCGTTCGTCGGACAAGACGAATTCCTCGATGAGTTTCTCGGGAGCGACGGCAGACTCGGGATCCAGCATCGCCGATTCGGGAATCATCTGGTCGAGCCATTGCGGAACGGAGCAATCGACCAGCTCCAGAGTGCGCGCGCCGTTTGTACGCAGTGCTCTGATCGTGGCGATCAGCGAATGAGTCTCGGCAAGAAGCCCGGCAACCTTCTCCGGGGCAGTCCCTAAATGCTCGGCTAAGAGCGAGTTTCGGAGCCGGTCGATCGCCTGCTCGATCTGCGGATTTTCCCCTGCTTCCAACGCGAGATCGCATTCCGAATCGAAACCGAGTGAACGATTGCTGATGTTCGCCGAGCCAATTCGAAGAAATTGATCGTCAGCGATCAGCAACTTCGAATGAACCGACATGCAATTCTTCGCCTGACCCTCGATAACGGGGCAGAAGACGCGAAGCCTCCGATACCGGTCGGCATCACGTAAACGGTTGACCAAACGCGCGCGGAGCACGTCCAACGTCGCCCCTTCCAACCAGCCTTGGCTCGCCTGTGAAATCACGACGACGATTTCGGGTCCCGTCGCTTCGCGCAAACGGCTCGCCAACGCATCACCGATTATCGCTGAGCTCAAATATTGATTCTCGATGTAAAGCCAGTGGCGCGCCGCGGCGATACTATCTTGGAAAAGTTTCTCGATTTCGCGCGTGCCCTTATTGCCGCCGTATTGCGGCTCGGTTCGAGAGATCGCGACTTTGACGTCGGTCAGATCCGGCGTCACGGAGGCGGGCCACCGATCGGCCGCATGCGTGGGAACGCGCACCCGCCGCCCCGTGGCGCTCCACCAGCGCTGTCGGGCGATATCGCCCAATGCCGCGGCGATTTCGCCGGACACTCCAATCTGAACGTCGTGGTGCGGCGTCGGGACGGCGCCGTTAAAGTCGACGCGCCTAATATCGTCCGGCCGATGATCCGGAGTGTCCCAGCGTCCTCTGGCCAAATCCAGCCCTCCGACGAACGCAACGGCGTCGTCGACGACGACGATTTTCTCGTGATGTGAGGCGCCGACGGGATGATCGCCGTCCATATGAAAGTGAACCCGCGAGTGCCTCTGCCAGCCAGGAGCGAAGAAGGGAAGCACTTCGCGCTCCAGCGCGAAAATCATCGCGAAATCCCAGACCAGAATGTAAATTTGGAGCTTTGGCCGCCGCGCGGCCAATGAATTGAGATACGTGCCGAGGTT
>VBKX01000181.1:1204-4907 GCA_005879435.1 Deltaproteobacteria bacterium | reverse complement strand
TCGGATCGGCTTGGCCTTTCAGGTGAATACGGCTATCGAAGTCCCAGCCTAAGATGAATATCGACTCCTGTGCCTGCTCGAGCGCGTCGGCGAGGGCGGAGAAATAAGCCGCTCCGTCAATGAGAAATTTAACGCGGGATGCGTTAGCGATTTTCCAGCAATTGTGGCCTTCACGGAGAATTTGATGCGCCATTCACTAAAAATTCTAACAAAATAAAACCAAAGTACCATAAGGTTGTGCGAAAGAGCGGCGGGTTATTCTGGCGTCCTCGAATGGGGGCAGCCTGGTTATGTCGCGGCAGGGTCAGCGACGGCCGACGGCCTTTACTTGCATGTCGGAAGTGAAAAACTTTTCGGCGCCGCCGAGTTTCTTCGCTTCTTCCTCAACGCCGGCCGCCGTGATCAGCGCCTGGATATTTTCTTTGGTGATGTCGATGGAGTAATCGTCGGCGATGTAATCCAGAGCTTTGCGCTCGGTGGCAAAGTCAGCGCGGTTGGCTTTTTTGAACGCGGCAGAGTGCTATTGAGCGCGTTGGAATTGTAAGAGATCGTGATCGGTTTTCCCGGCGATTCATTTGCCAGCAAAAGGCAAGCGAGCGCGGCAAGTATCTTTATGCAGCGGACGGCTATGGGGTTTCACTACGGTCTTAGTCGCGCAGATTATACAAGCGCGCGCAGTTATCCCAGAGGATTTTACGGCGCGACTGATCCGAGACGCCGTCGATCTTAAGAAATGTATTCAGCGCCTGAGGAAAAGACGAATCGCCGTGCGGCCAGTCAGTGGAGATGACGATATTCTCGTCGCCGAGCGCTTTGATGGTTTCCACCACCAGCTCCTCGTCGGCATCCACCGAGAGAAAACATTGGCGGCGAAAATAGTGGCTCGGCGGATGCTTCAGTCCGTAGCGGCTCTCGTTGCCGAATTTTTCCCAGCGCTCGTCGAGGCAGTACAGCCAGGACGGCGCCCAACTGCACAGGCCTTCGAGAAACGCCGCGCGCAAGGTTGGAAATCTTTCGAAGACGCCGCCGGTAAGCATGGCACCGAGGGCGAGCATCGATTCGATGGCGTGCCCCGAAGCGTGCGCCAAGGGAAAGTTGTCATAGTAGCGCACGCCGACATGGCCGTGATGCGCGAGGTTGATGCCGTGAAAGGCGACCGCGACGTTGAGCTCCACGGCCGTCGCCCAGAGCGGATCATAGTAGCGATCGTAAAACGGCCTTCCTTTCACTAGGTGATTCGGCAAGACCAACGCCACCGCGCCGAGATCCTTGACCGCGCGGCGCGCCTCGCTGACCGCTAGATCGACGTCGTGCAGCGCCATCTGCGCCGTAGGCAACATGCGTGCGGGGTTGGTGTTACAAAAGTCGCGCAGCCAATTGTTAAACGCGCGGCAGATGGCCGCGGCGAGCTTGGGATCGATATCGTCGGTGCCAGTCGCGTGCGCCGTGTAGGTTCGGAACACCACGCCGGCGTCGACCCCTTCGGAGTCCATCGCCGCGATCATGTCGACCGGCGAGCTATGATCTTCTCCTTCGCGCCGGCCGAGTTTTTTGTAGCGGTCTTTGGTACGGGCGCGGCGAATGGCGATGTCTTCCTGTCGCCCCGGAACATCGGCGCGAACCGGCACCGGCCGATCGCCGATCTGCCACAAACCTTTTCCAGAATCCGCAGGCCGCGGGCCGGCGTCGACGAATTCCGGTTCGAGGTAGCGGAGCCAAAGGTCTTTGGGCTCGACGACGTGGATATCGGAGTCGATCACTTTGAATCCTTGCTTGGCCATCGAGCTTCTCCTTTGGTGGCGGAAGCGTTATCGGATATTGAAGATATCGACGTAGAGCTTGTTCGTCGATTCGGCGTTTTCGGCGGTTTCAGCGTTCTCGACGAGTCGCTTATACCCCTTAAACAGGCGCGGCGGTGCCGCGTCCACGCCGTTGCGAGCCGGGACGCGGTGAAAATCGCGGATCATTTCCTGGCCTCTTTTCGATAGCACAAAGTCGATGAAAAGCTTCGACGCATTGGGATGTCGCGATTGGGCGGCGAGCATAATGGTATTTACCTGAACAAAGACCGGTTCCAAAGGCAGCCAATCCACCGGGGCTCCCTTGGATGCGAAGGTTTGCAGCGTGTTGCCCGCGGCCAAAGTCAGAGGAAATTCCCCTGCCGCGAGCAGCCCGATCCTGCTCGACGGACTGCCGCGCTGCAGGGTAGGCTCCTGCTTCGCGAGTTGCTGAAAATAGCGCAGCGTTTTTTCTTTGCCCCACACACGCATCAGGCCGGACAGGATGATCGCCCCATTGTCGATGCCGAGCGCGATTTTTCCGCCTTTCCATCTGGGATGCAGGAGGTCCTCGTAGGTTTTCGGCACCTCGTCTTTTTTCACCATGCGAGTATGGTAACCGAGAAACCACGGGATGACGTAGGCGGCATGCCAATAGCCGTCCTTGTTTTTAAAGTCGTCGTCGTAAAAAGCGGCTTCCGGCGAAATGTAGCGCGCGATCAAGTTTCTCGCTTTGAGTGGCAGGATGCTTTCCTGATTCGTATTGAACACATCGAAGAGACCTTTTTGTGCCCTCGCCTCGCTGAGTATTTTATTGATCAGTACTCCCGAGCCGGCGCGAACCACTGAAACGCGGATGAACGGATAATCTCTTTGAAACGCTTCAGCCATCGGATTGGAATCTTGCAAGCCCGCGCTGGTATACCAAACCACTTCGCCTTCTTTTTTGGCGCCATCCAAAATCGCACGGCGACCGGCATCCTGAGCGAGCGCGGCGTAAGCCGATGCCAATACAGAAAAAAGGCCGATGAAAACCCGGCGGGAAATATTCGTCGCCATAAATCCTCCGGCTGTGACGGGATCATCGCGCAGGGAAACGGGAATCGTGTCATGCTATTCTTCTTGGACTCTTTAAGCGTTCTCCAGCGCTAGGGTGTTGGTCAGTAACCCCAGCGTTGCGCCGCGGCGCTGACCCGCTGGTGTTCGGGCGCCAATTCTTTGCGCTGTAACAATTCTTTATAAGCTTCTTTGACCAGATCTTGCGCACACACATCTTTAATCGGCGGCACTTCGTAGTTGAGCTCACCAAGTCTTTCTTCTTCTTTCAGCATGTCTTCGAAACCCGTGGCAAGGCCGTCGATGGGAAATGGCATGGCCTCGAGATCGCGCGCCGTGCGCGCCGGATTGTTTTCGACCACCCGTTCTTCCGGGTCGGGACTTAAGAAGCGGAGACGCTTTTCCAGGTTGGTGATGTAATCGTAATTCTTCGGCATGTCGCGCACGAACCAGTAGGCGCGAATCATCGCCTTGAGGAAGCTTTTGACTAACTGCGGCTTCTCCTCGAGAATCCGTCCAGTGGCGGCGATGATTCGCTCCGGCCGCCCGTCGGGATATTGATCCGCCGGACTGACGAGCACATTGCAGCCTTCTTTCTTTAAATCCTCCGCGTCCCAGGTCGGCACCGGCGCGCACTCGACTCTGCCGTTCCGGATGGCGTTTTTGAGAAGATGATGGGCGACGCCGATGCGCACCCACTCGACATCGCGCTCCAAATCCAAACCGGCTTTTTTAAGTTGTATCTGAATCGCCCAGTGGCGAATGCTGTTGAAGTCGCTGATGCCCACGCGCTTGCCCTTTAGATCCTGTAGAGATTTGATATGCGGCGGCGCAACCCAGACGTTGGTGTGTTGGTTGCGCCAGCCGGC
>VBKX01000181.1:0-1192 GCA_005879435.1 Deltaproteobacteria bacterium | reverse complement strand
AAAACCGTGCGCGACTGAACGTCGAGGGCGATGTCCACCGATTTCTCCTTCATCGCCTGGGAGATCGCGAGTTTCTCCAAGCCAAAGGGCACCATGGAGTCATGTGAGATTTCATAGGCCAGCGAGCCGTACGCGGTTTTGAGACCCTCATCGTACAGATAATTCATTTCATGCGCCGCCATAACCGGCACTTGATGAAGCACATGATAGCAAGTGGGAGCGATCCGAAGTTTACCGTCGAGCATGAGGAACTCTCACTTTCCGAAATGGATTGTCTATGGGTAGACGAATTATTTATATTGTCTGGCCGTTGTCAACGTTGGTTATTTAAACCGTTCATGCGCCCTAGATAAGGCACGCAAAAGGAAATTTGTCACGATGCTGAACCATTACCACCTAACGACTTTGCCGGCCATCTTTTTGATGGCGTTTTTGAGCCAACAATCGGTGTCGGCGCAGCAACTGCGGCACGTCTACTACGGCACCTCGGCTTCCGTTTCCCACCTGCCGGTCTGGGTCGCGAAAGACGCGGGGTTGTTTGCAAAAGGAGGCCTAAACGGCCAACTGCAGTTTTCCGGGGCTGGCGCGGAGTCCGTGATCGCCGCCCGCATCGAAGGCGGCGACGTCGTGTTGCTTGCCTGCCCAACCAATTTAGAGCCCATCTCTCTCATCACCCGGCCGGAGATAAAATCACCATCCGAGCTCAAGGGCAAATCCAGCGCGGTGACGCGTCTTGGATCGTCAACTCATTTTTATCTGAGAGCCGCGTTGCGATATGTCGGTCTCGACGCTGAAAAAGACATGACGATTTTACAATTGGGGGCGGGGCCAGAAGTAGCGGCGGCGCTAGAGAGTGGCAAAATTGCCGCGGCGGCATTGAATATCCGCTACGCTATACCGTTCTTGCAACGTAACTGGCCGATGCTCATCGATCTGACCAAAACCGATCTGGTCTACCCATCGTCATGCGTCACGACCAGCCGGGCCTTCGTCAAGTCGGAGCCGAAGACGGTGGACGATTTTTTGCGAGCTTATGTCGAAGCGATCCAACTGATCAAAAAGGATCAGGGCTTTGCCGAACGCTCGCTGGTGAAATGGACGAGGGAAAAAGATGTGGCGGTCGTGACCCAGTCGATCGAATCCCACAGGCGGATTCTGAAATTGCCGGCCTACGTGCCGGACAAAGGCATCG
>VBKX01000179.1 GCA_005879435.1 Deltaproteobacteria bacterium | reverse complement strand
TCGGGCAGTCGACTACCACAGCTTTGATTTCGCCGTCACGCCGGTAAGAGTATCGAGTCTTGCCCGGACCGATTTTGAAAATAGCCTGGCGCAGATCGTCTTCACTGGCGATCTTTTTGTCGCCGATCGATAGCACCACGTCGCCGACGTGGACACCCGCTTTTGCCATGGGGCGACCGCTTTCCACTTCCATCACGACCGCCCCTGCCGGCATTGCGCCGAGCGTGGAAGCGCTCTGCTCCGGCGTGAGAAAAGCCAGGCGCACACCGAGGTCCGGCACATGAAATCCTTTTGCGAGAGAAGTCGCCGGTATCGCACCGCCGAGCGTGCCCACCAAATCATGGATACGCTTTTCTATATCCGTGGTGCCGATGCCCGGCGAAACCTTTGTCGGAACCGTTGTTGGTTCTTTCGGTGGCGGCTCGGGTCGATCGCCTCTTAATAAATAGCCTGTGACGCCTGCGCCTATGACCACAATCGCCAGAATCATGGCGGACCAAGGCGTAAGCCACCACTTCGTCTGAGCCTCTTTGTAAGTGGCCCGTTGTCCAACAGCGACCGGCGTGACGTCGGTGATCGAATCGTCGCCCGCTTGCCGAAGCAATTCGCTCACTCGCTCAACAAGCCTGGCGAATTCCGCGTCGCCTCGATCCCCACTCCACTCATTTAAGTCGGCACCGTTCATCAGTCTAAACGCCAAAGGCGCGTCGATGTGCTCCATAAATACCGGAAGCAAGATGCCGCGGCGCTTGCCTTCCGATGCTTCGTTGCGCACCCACTCCGAAGTCACGGAAACCGCCGACCAAAGCACAATGACGCACCTGGCTTGAGCGAGCGCCTTCTCGATCACTTCGTCGAAAGATTTTCCGAGCGGGATTTCCCGGTCCCACCAAACGTCCCAGCCGCGCTCGCTCAACGCGGCTGCGAGCAGCCGTGCTCGCTCCCGATCCTCCGTCGCGTAACTAATAAATATTTCGTTCATGCTCAGAACATAGGCCAAAGCAACTCAACTATTTTATTACAGTCCATTGGAACGACGCCAGCCGGTAAAATGGGCGCGCAAGTAACGCCGCATTATGCGCGAATCAATTCACGGACCCACAATTCGACGATCAATATTGCATCGGGTGGTATGAGATCATCAACTCGCGTCTCGCGCCAAGTGAGGACTCAGATGCACTTTGCGATAACCGCTCTCCTTCATTCCCAGCAGTGAATATTCGACGCGGGCGATGGCACGGCGACGCCCAAGAGTAATTTCATGATCGACAAAACGATAGCCGTTTTCGTTCCTGATCATTTTTTCGGGAAGAAATTGCCGGCCGCCCCACGCCCTCCCGTTCATCCAACAACTTGATGCCGCTTCGCAGTCTCATCCTGAATCACATGCTGTCGTTCTACTCCCACTTGACCGGATCCCGAGATGGATCTCGCAATCGTTTAGAACCTTCGCGAAAGCGCCGCCGCGCCCGTTGGAATCCAGCGCCGCTCGGCCCGGTAACCCTTCGTCCATGCGCTAGGAAGGTTTGGTCTCGCCGGCTATCGCTAATCCCGCGTTGCCGATGCACAGCACTCGTCCACGAGAATTGACGAGCGAGATTCCGTTCAACAGCCAATTGGCTCGCCTTGCTGCAGGCGAAGCCGAACCACCAGCCGTTTTCATTACTTCTTCCCAGACTTCCTTTTCGAGCAGCGTGACTTGCCGAGAGCCGCCCTGGTCGGCGCTGCCCGCGAGTCCGTGACCGGCGAGCGCTCGTGCTGTTTCGACGGCGTCCATCGGTCCGCAGTGCGCCCCTTTTATCCAGATCGCCTCCAAGCGTCCGATTGGCGGTTCGCAAATTTACCGCTGCGACTGATTTCTTAGGCATTACTTTAGATAACATAAAGCTTTTATTGAGCCGTGCTTTTCACGCTGTCTAGTGAAATTTTTGCATGAATCCTTCCTTCTCGATCTCATCCAGTAGACTCATATCGACAAACTCGCTGGGGTTTCGCTGCGGTGCCGCCATTTCCCGTAGAATATTTTTGAGTCCCTCGAGATTCGGCCGCGGCGTCGCTTCGGTCCGCCGGGAAAAAAAGTCATAGGTCGCGTCAATGGACTCGGAGTCATCGACGCGCAGATACTTTTTTAAAATTTTGATGCTCCCTTCTCGGTTGGTCCGCACGTAATGAATCGCTTCGATCTGCGACCGCAGCAGGTTTTTCGCCAGCGCTCTCTGTTTTTCTATGAACGACCGGGTGAGCAGCAAGGATGTATTGGGGTAAGCGCTGAAGTCGCCGATGTCGGCGAGCACGTTCATGCCGCGCTTACGGGCGATGTAAATTTCCGGATAGGAGAGAATCGTCGCGTCGATCTGTCCCAAAGTCAGCGCGGTCATACGGGCGTTGGTCGCGCCGGATTGAAGCATTATGACTTGGCGCGGATCGATCTTCCAGGCGCGCAGCGCCCACTGAACTCCGGTGTCGTTGGAACCGCCAAAGCGAAGAATGCCGATTTTCTTGCCGACCAATTGCTGTGGCGTTTTGATTTCCGGCCGTGAGATGATTTGCAATGGCATGCGATTTTCGGGCACCGCGATAAGCGCCACCGGCGCGCCGCGCAGCGCCGCCTGGATCGCCGACGATGCCGAGTTCTGCGAGATCTGAATGCTGTTCGCGAGCAACGCCTGCATGTTGAGCGCGCCGCCGCTGATCAAGAGTGGTTCGAGCTCGATGCCGTATTTTTTGCTGATCCCACTTTCTTTGTTTACCCATAATGGCAATTGATAGCCGGCGATGCCGCCATAGCCCGCTTGGACCTGAGTCATCTCCGCGGCCGAGCTGCGAGCCGCGGTTAAGCCGAGGGCCAGCGCCTGAAACACTGCTGCTGTGAGTAATTTTATCAAGGAATTGTAGATCCTTTTCTTGGAGTTTGTCGGCACTATCTTTGTCGCTTTCCGCCACGCATTCCACCACGCACACGAGCGCTTCGCCGGCATTGGCGTTGATTTCCTGGTGCGGCACAAACGGTGGCACGAAAATAAAGTCACCCGGCCCTGCCTCGGCGACAAACTCGAGTTTCTCGCCCCAGCGCATTCGCGCTTTGCCGCTGACGATATAAATGATGCTTTCCAATTCCCCGTGATGGTGCGGCGCGGTCTTCGCGTTGGGATGTATGGTCACCGAGCCTGCCCAGAGTTTGTTCGCCCCCGCCATCGCCCGATTGATCGCCGCCGCCCGCGTCATGCCGGGCGTTTGTGGCGTGTTGGAGTCGAGCCGATCGCTCGGAATGATTTTGACGCCGTTACTCCGCCAATCGTTGCTCATGATGAACCTCCGGTTTGCAATGGGTTTGTTCTTATTAACTCACGACGTAGCGCTCGGCGTCCCGGCTAAATTCCAAGCCAAGCCCCGGCTTCGCCGGCACGACCAATTCACCATTGACCGGCACGGGCACTTCCTCGAAAAGTTTAAACGACCACGGCATGTACTCCACCGTGAGTCCATTGGGGATTGCCGAGATTAAATGAACGTGGATCTCCGGCAATAAATGGCTGACAACCGGCAAATTGAACGCCTCGGCCATGGCCGCCACCTTCATCCAGTTCGAGATGCCGCCGACCCGGTTCAAATCGATCATGATAATATCGACGGCGTGGGCTTCGATCATGTGGCGAAACGGCGTGATGCCGTACAAGCACTCGCCCCCCGCCAGCGGTGTGATCAACGCGTCAGCGACCCGCGCAAGTCCGCTATAATCGTCATGCGCCGTCACGTCTTCGAGCCAGAAAAAATGCACGTCCTCGACGCGCTTGCCGATGTCGATCGCCTGGTGTACGCCCCAGCGCTGATTGATGTCGCACAGAAGATCGATATGCGGACCCACCGCTTCGCGCACCAAGCGCGCCCGCTCGACTTCTTTTTCCGGCGTCGTGTCTCCGGGCAAGGCCAATTGCGTCTTCATTTGCTTGAAGCCTTTTTCAATGAGCAACGGCGCCGCCTTCAGCAAATGATCGAGCGAATAGGCGCGCACGAGCGCGCCGCTCGCATAGGTCGGCACGCGGTCGCGCAGGCATCCAAGCATCGCGCCGAGGGATTGGCCAAGAACCTTGCCTTTAATATCCCACAGCGCCATGTCGATGCCGGAAATCGCCAATGTGAGAATGCCGCCCGGCCCCGCACTCGCGCCGGCGTTGCGCAGCTTTTGAGTAATCGCTTCGATGCGTAACGGATCGTCTCCGACGATCAATTCGCCGAGCTGATCGATGGCATGCTTCAATGTCGCACTCAGCGCGCCGCCGAAAAAACTTACGCCGATGCCTTCGATCCCGTCTGCCGTCTCGATGCGAAGAGTGACAAACTGATTATGGGTACGAAAATATGCCGGTCCGCCGGCGAGGGGTTCATCCAGCGGCAGCCGTACGACTTGCGATTGGATGCGTTTGATTTTCATTTGAACCTCCGCGTAAACGGCCCAGACTTTCAATATCACAGTTGCTCGCAGCCTACGATCGAAGCCAAAGCAAAAATCACAACGACTTCGGCATAATCACGTTGGAGTCATCCCCCTGCGAGGTCACATCACAAACACTACGCTTGCAGAAATTGTGGTTCACGCGTCGAGACGGTCGTCAACCGGAACCCGACATATGCATATACCTCTGTGAATCCTTCTGTTACCATCAATAGCAGGCCTTTCATGACAATGATCATGTCCCGAGACGAACGGCGCGCCTACACGAGCCGGCTGCAGCCGTACCTGCTAGCGAGCCTGCTCTTGTTTGGCGCGGGCATGGCGGTTGGATTAATGGCTGTCTCTTATTTTCCGGCTCTCAGCGATCACGTCGAAGCGACCATCACTACATTTGTCGGAGCTTTCAGCGGTATGCCACGACTCAAGCTTGCCGGCGCAATTCTTTTGAACAATGCCACCAAAACCT
>VBKX01000180.1 GCA_005879435.1 Deltaproteobacteria bacterium | reverse complement strand
CTTCCGAGTTCCCCATCTGTCCGGCGGGCAGGCCGACATCGAGACCAGACATGGACATGCGCGAATTGGGATAATCACGCAGCAGCGCGTCCAGATTGGGCGTCGACGCATGGGCAATCGCATTGCCTTCTTTTCTCGGATTGATGCCGAACCCGTCCAAAATCACCAGGATCACGGGTTGCGATGTGGTCAATGTGGTTTCCTTTCGTCGGCGACGGCTCAGCAGGTTGAGCGAGTCGAGATGGAGGTTATCAAACTATCGAATTGCCGTGGCGCCTACGACAATTGCTCATCGGCAAGCTGAAACTCGTCGACAAGCTTTGCGTAAGCTTCCGGCAATTTCGCTCTCGGCGCGTGGCCCCATAGTCCATCGAGATCGTAAAACTCGCGCACCGGCTCGTAAAAGACATGAACGATGACATCGGAAAAATCCATCAATACCCAATGACCTCGCTGCATCCCCTCGACGGCAAAGGGCTTGAACCCTTCCTCGCGCCCATTCTCGTCAAGCCCCTGAGCGATGCTCTGCACTTGGCGATCCGACCGGCCCGAGCACAGGATGAAATAGTCCGCGATGGATGTGAGCTCGCGAACTTCCAGCACAACCAAATCATAGGCTTTCTTTTCCAGGGCGAAGCGCGTCAACAGCAGGGTTTTTTCCCATGCAGTGATTGCGGCCAATGTCGTCATCGCTCCCCGCGTCGGCCGCGATACAGCCCGCGCCGTTTGATGTATTTGGCTACCTCGGATGGAACTAGATAGCGGATGGATTTCCCCTGCTTCACCAATGCGCGAATTTCCGACGCCGAGATCGCGATATCTGTCAGTTCGATAAAATAAATGCGCGTGCCGCTCTGGTGACGATAATTCTTATGCTTTGAATCATAACAAAAGAGCTTTTTTACAGCAACGCCGGTGCCCTTAAGTGGATCGTTGTCTTTGCTGCCCGGCCGAGACGTGACAATAAAATTGCACAATGGAAAAATCTCCCGAAAATCCTTCCAGGTAGCGATTTCGCGAAAAGCGTCGAGCCCGATGATAAAATAGAGGGAATCCTTGGGCCGTTTGCCTCTGGCAAACGCACGGATCGTGTCGATCGAGTAAGACACGCCGGCGCGCGATAATTCCTCGGTCGATACGTTGAAACGAGGATTTCGCGCCACCGCCAGGCGCACCATACGCAAACGATCGCGCGCCGGCGTTGCGGTTTTTCCACGTTTGTGCGGCGGAATTGACGCTGGGATGAAATGCACGCGATCGAGCCCATACGTCTCGCTCACTTCCTCAGCGCTGCGCAGGTGCCCCCAATGGATCGGATCGAAGGTGCCGCCGAAAAGACCGATTTTCATGAGGCGGCAAAGAATCCGATAACATATCCGGTCAAGAGATCCGTAACGGAAAGGCGAGGAACGAAAAAGCGATAAAAGATAATCGGTAAGAAGTTATTGCGTCGCAAATCGTGTTGCATCCTGCTTCCGCCCTCCACCTTCATCCATCCGCCTTTGGCGTGACTTACTCGCGAATCTGTCCGTCGCCGAAAACAATGAATTTTGTCGTCGTCAGCTCCTCTAATCCCATCGGGCCAAAGGCATGGATCTTACTCGTGCTGATGCCGATCTCGGCGCCCAAGCCAAGTTCACCACCGTCATTGAAACGGGTCGACGCATTAACCATCACGGCTGACGAATTGACCCGGTCGATGAACTCGCGCGATTTTTGATAGTTGGTCGTCACGATGGTTTCGGTATGTTCCGAGCCGTAGCGCTCGATGTGGTCGATCGCTTGGTCCATGTCTTTCACGATGCGCACAGCGAGAATTAAATCCAGATATTCTTCGGTCCAATCCGCGTCGCTGGCCGGTTTGATCCCCGGGGCCAGCGCGCGAGTCTTCTCACAGCCGCGAACCTCGACGCCCGCGGTTTGAAACTTAGCGATCATCGGCGGTAAAAATTTTGCCGCGATCGCTTCATGCACGAGCAAAGTTTCCATGGCGTTACAAACCGAGGGCCGCTGCACTTTGGCGTTAAAGCAGATCCGTTCAGCCATTTCCAAGGACGCATCGGCGTCGACATACACGTGACAGACGCCCTTGTAGTGTTTGATCACCGGAACCTTGGAATTCGCGACTACGGCGCGTATGAGTTCCTCACCGCCGCGTGGGATGATGAGATCGATATACTGCTCCAGCTGCAGTAGCTCGTTGACCAAAGCGCGATCCTTGTGCTGCACGACTTGCACGGCGTCCTGCGGCACGCGCGTCTCGGCGCAGGCTTGGCGCAGCACCGCGCCAATCGCCTGGTTCGAATGGTGCGCTTCGCTACCGCCGCGCAGGATCACGGCGTTGCCGGATTTCAGGCAAAGCGCCGCGGCGTCCGCCGTGACATTGGGACGGGCTTCGTAAATCATGCCGATCACGCCGAGAGGAATGCGCATGCGCCCGACTTGCAAACCGTTTGGCCGGCGCCACATCTTGGTCACTTCGCGAACCGGATCGGGCAGCGCGACAACCTCGCGTAGTCCTTTCGCCATCGCGTGCACGCGGCCGGCATCGAGCGCGATACGATCGAGCACAGCGGTGGATACACCGTTCTCCTTGGCGAACTCGATATCCTTGTTGTTTTCTTCCACGAGGAAGGTGCTTTGCGCTTCAAGCTTACCGGCCATCAGCAGCAAAGTGCGATTTTTTTCCGCCGACGACAGCGGCGCCAATAGGCGAGCGGCGACCTTGGCCTGCTTGCCGAGACGAAGCGCTTCCTGTTTTATTTTATCATTCGTACCTGACATTCGCTTCTCACAAGACGACCAGGTCGTCGCGGTGAATAATTTCTTCGTACGCCTTATAACCCAGCATTTTTTCAATCCTGCTTGTATGCAATCCTTTGATCTGATTCAACTCCTGAGCGCTATAGTTGACCAAGCCGCGCGCGAACTCCCGTCCGTCCGAGTTCAGGCAGCGCACACACTCGCCGACACCGAATGCGCCGCGGACTTCTTTCAAGCCCGATGGCAAAAGACTCTTCCCCTTTTGCACGACGGCATCGTGGGCGCCTTGATCGACGACGATCTCGCCGGCAGGTTTTAGGTTGTAGGCAATCCAATGCTTTCGGCTGGTGAGTCGAGTGGCTTCCGCCAAGATCAACGTGCCCACCACATCCTCCTCCTCAAATATTTTGCCCAGGATACCGCCGTGCAACCCGCTGGCAATCACAGTCGGAATACCCGCCGCCGCTGCCTCCTTCGCCGCGCCCAGCTTGGTTGCGATTCCCCCCGTCCCGACGATGCTGAGACTTTGCCCTTC
>VBKX01000178.1:3290-6950 GCA_005879435.1 Deltaproteobacteria bacterium | reverse complement strand
CCGGTCAATGCAGGCGGGATGCCTAACGCGAATGCCAAACGGCGGCATTGAAAAGCAGCCAGGCCGATCACCGGATCGACGGTTTCTTTCAAAATCTTTTCTGGATGGTTTGCGGCCACTTCCTCGATCTCGACGCCGCCTTCCGACGAACAAATCACGGTTACGCGCGATTGCGCTCGATCTAAAACCATGGCCAGGTAAAGCTCACGCTCGATATTTACCCCTTGCTCGACAAGCACCCGGCGGACCTGGCGGCCTTCCGGGCCAGTTTGATGCGTGACGAGGTTTTTGCCGAGCATGTCGCGCGCCTTAGCCGCCGCCTCGTCCGGACTCCTGACGACTTTGACGCCACCGCCCTTACCGCGCCCGCCGGCGTGAATCTGCGCTTTAACGACACTTACCCCGTCGCCCAGCGATTGCGCCGCGGACTTGGCTTCGTCCGGTGTGGTCGCGACGATCCCCCGCGGCACACTGACACCGAAACGCTTAAGAATTTCCTTCGCTTGAAACTCGTGGATGTTCATCGGTTTAGAGCGTGATAAAGAGAGACCCTAAGACTAGACGATTAGCCTCAGGGTCTCAAGACGACTGAATTTCGACTCGGTTACGCGACGCCCAAAACGCGGTTCATCGCCTGCACGATATCTTTAACGTGACTAAGTGATTCATCGAAGGCCTTCTTGTCGGCGGCATTGAGGTTGATGTCGATGACTTTTTCAACGCCACCGGCGCCGATCATCACCGGAACGCAGAAGTAATAGCCGCTGACGCCGTACTCGCCTTCGAGCAACGCCGCGCATGGAAGGATTTCCTTCTTGTCAAAGAGAAAGTCGTCTGTCATTTGAATCGCCGCGGAAGCGGGTGAGAAATACGCTGATCCGGTTTTCAATAACGCGACGACTTCGCCGCCTGCGTTACGCACCCGCGCTTCGATTTCATCGAGCCGCTTGGCCGGGATCAGCTTCTCCACCGGCACGCCACCGACAATGCAGGAACTGCGCACCGGCACCATGTCGTCGCCGTGGCCGCCCAACACCATCGCGTGCACGCTTTTCACAGAAACGTTCAGTTCCTTTGCGATGAAAGAGCGATAACGCGACGAATCCAGGATTCCCGATTGGCCGACGACCCGGTTTTTCGGAAAGCCCAGCGCGCGCTGCATCAGCGTCACCATGGCGTCGAGCGGGTTGGTGATGACGATGACGAAGGAATTGGGCGCATGTTTTTTGATGCCGTCCGCAACTGAGGTCAGGATCTTGGCGTTGGTGCCCAATAAATCGTCGCGGCTCATGCCCGGCTTGCGCGCAATGCCCGCGGTCACGATACAAACATCGGCGCCGGCGATATCATCATACTTGTTGGTGCCGATGACGTTGCCGTCGAAACCTTCGATCGGCCCGGCATGAGACAAATCCAGTGCCTTGCCCTGCGGCAACCCTTCGATGACATCGAACATGACCACGTCGCCGAGTCCTTTTAACAGCGCCAAGTGGGCCATCGACCCGCCGATATTGCCAGCGCCGATCAGCGCTATTTTCTTCCTTGCCATAACTCCCCCAAAATTATTTTCAATCCAGCTACCCCTGAATCCTTCCGCACTCGACCCTCGTCACTCGACACTTCTTCACATATTCGTGATGATCGCGTCGCCGAATCCGGAACAACTCACCAGCTTCGAACCCGGCATCAACCGTTCGAAGTCGTAGGTCACGGTCTTAGCGTTAACCGCGCCCTCGATGCCTTTGATGATCAGATCAGCAGCCTCCGACCAACCCATGTAGCGCAGCATCATTTCGCCGGAAAGAATGACCGATCCCGGATTCACTTTATCGAGGTCGGCATACTTCGGCGCGGTACCGTGGGTCGCTTCGAAGACCGCATGGCCGGTTTCGTAGTTTATATTGGCGCCAGGGGCGATGCCGATGCCACCCACTTGAGCCGCCAGAGCATCCGAGAGGTAGTCGCCGTTCAGATTTAGCGTCGCGATGACGTCATAATCTTTCGGCCGGATGAGCACGAACTGGAGGGTCACGTCGGCGATGGAGTCTTTGAGCATCAACTTTTTCTTCCACTTGCCGTCGCCATGGGTCGGCCAAAGCTTGAGCGCCTCTTCGACTTCCTTTTTGATATCACCCTGCTGTGCCGGCGACATCATGTCAAAGCCCGGATCGATGAGTTTAGCGTTTTCTTCCACTGAAATATTCGCTTTAGCTTCCTTGTTACCCACGATCCACGATTCGCGCTCGCTGACCACGTCATTGCGAAATTCGCACTTGCCGAGAGCATAGCCCCACTCCATAAACGCGCCCTCGGTATACTTCATGATGTTACCCTTGTGGACGAAGTTTACGTTCTTGCGCTTGTTATTTAACGCCCACTGAATCGCCGCGCGCACCAGACGCTCGGTGCCTTCAACCGAGACCGGCTTCAAGCCGACGGCTGCCGTGTTTGGAAAGCGAATCTTGGCATATTCTTTTGGAAAATTTTCCTTGAGCAGTGATTTGAACTTAGCGTTGGCTTCAGTGCCGTTGGGAAACTCGATGCCGGTGTAAATATCTTCGGTGTTTTCGCGGAAAACCACCATGTCGACAAATTCAGGATGCTTGACCGGCGACGGCACGCCGTTGAAGTAGCGTATGGGCCGCAGGCAAACGTAGAGATCGAGCAGCTTACGCAGTCCGACGTTGAGCGAAGTCATGCCGCCGCCGATCGGAGTAGTCAACGGCCCCTTGATGCCGACGAGAAACTCCGTGAATGCCGGCACGGTTTCTTCGTGCAGCCAGCTATTGTACTGCTTAAAAGATTTCTCCCCCGCATAAACTTCCATCCAGTGGATTTTCTTTTTGCCCTTGTAGGCCTTTTCCACGGCTGCATCGAACACGCGCGCCGAAGCGCGCCAAATATCGCGGCCGGTGCCGTCGCCTTCGATATACGGAATGATCGGATTGTCCGGAACCTGAAGCTTTCTGTTGGCCCCCATGGTGATCTTTGCGCCAGCCGTCGGGACTTTTACCACTTTGTAATCTGCCATGTTCTCCTCACCTGCAAAAATAGCCTAAGGGCCTTTTGCAAATCTCAACGCACCTTAGGCTATTTGCTTAAAAATGAATTTTTAACTGATCGAAACTAACTGATTAGCTAGGGCGAGTCAAGGTACCTAACTACTCGTTTTTCTTCTGCTCTAGCCACTTTTCCAGATAGCGTCCGGCGACGTCTCTGCCGCCCAGGCCAAAGGCCAAGGCCAAAGACAAACAAACCGCTCCGAACACCAAAATAAATGCCCAGATGACGATTTCGGAGGCGATATCGAGGATTTCAAAAATGCCGGCGACGACGAAGATCGTCGTGCCGATGTAAGCCGCGCGCCCGATCGACGCCGCCGCATCAAGGCCAGCGTTGGCGCAAGAAGTTCGGGTCACCGTTTCCAAGAAATTCGCGAAGTAAAGTCCAAGGATGAGCGTGACCAGAGCTGCTACGATCTTGGGAATGTAGAGATAGATCGTGTGCAACGTATCGGTCGCTCCGCTCAAGTTGAGCGTCTCTAAAGTGGTCACGATCGCAATCAGAAACAGATACCAAAACGCCAGCAGTCCGATGATATCCGACGTGGACTGCTTAATGCCGCCCTTCTCCAATATCTGCTTGATGCCAGCGCGTTCC
>VBKX01000178.1:0-3078 GCA_005879435.1 Deltaproteobacteria bacterium | reverse complement strand
CACAGGTGTCACTCAATATAGTCGGTCGACTGACTTTGGGACGTTACACGAAATCTTCTCCTGCCAGCGAGACCTGACCTTGCGCCTGTCCATTGACAAACTTTCCAAAGCCTACGGTTTTTTGTGGGCACTCAGAGATATCCATCTCGAGCTTCAGTCTGGGCAGCTCGTCGCCCTTCTCGGTCCGAACGGCGCCGGCAAGACAACCTTGTTAAAACTGTTCGCGGGGTTGATATTGCCCACTGCGGGCTCGATCCAACTTGACGGCGCCACGTTCGCACCAGGCGCGCTCGATTTGCGCAGGAAAGTTGGCTTGCTGTCGCCTGCGGACCACTTGTACGAAAATCTTACGGTAAGCGAAAATTTGCGCTTTTTCGCTTCGCTCTATCGCCGCCGCCATAGTCCCGCGGCGCTCGTCCAAACGCTCGAATCCGTCAATCTCGGCCCTCGCCGCGATGACTATGTGGCGAACCTCTCCAGCGGCATGAAGTGCCGTCTCTCCATCGCTAAGTGGCAGCTTTTGCAGCCGGAGCTCTTGTTGCTCGACGAGCCGTACGGCGTGCTCGACGGCAGCGGCGTCGATTTGCTTGAAGGATTTTTGCGTGCGCATTGCGCCGGGGGCGGTGTCGTCATCATGGCCTCGCATCACGTGTCGCGCGTGCTGCAGCTTTGCAGCCATGCGCTGATTTTGCACCAAGGGCGATTGACGTTCAACGAAGCTAAGCAGCAGCCATGGCCGAGTTTCGATAGGGCGTTCAGCGAGTTTCTACCGCACGGAGGATCATGAGCCTGCTGTCGGAAACGTTTTTGCTCCTGCGCAAAGACTTGCTCCTGGAGCTGCGCCGGCGCGACAGCCTGCTGACGATGTTTTTTTTCGGCACGCTGTTGTTATTCGTCTTTCACTTTTCTTTCGATCTCCCGCCGGATAAGGTAGCCGAGATGACGCCGGCGTTGCTCTGGCTGGCGTTCCTTTTTACCGGCACTTTGGGTCTCGCCCAACTTTTCAACGCCGAGCGTGAAAATCACTGTCTCGACGCGTTGCTCCTCTCCCCTCTCGATCGCGGTGCGCTTTTCCTCGCCAAGACTTCTTTCAACTTGATCTTAATGGTGCTGGTCGAGATCGTCGTCATCCCGCTTTTTTGGATCCTCTTCAACCTGAATTCGTGGAATTTGCTACCGCAATTGTTTCTCGTTACTTTTCTGGGTACCGTTGGTTTTTGTGTCCTGGGAACGATTATGGCGGCGATCACGCTCAAAGCGCGGGCGCGCGAGCTGCTCTTGCCGCTGATTTTGTTTCCGCTGATGATTCCGATCATTTTAGCGACCATTCGCTGCATGGAGAATGTTTTACGAACCGGCGAGCTCGGCGATGCGCTGCCTTGGCTGCGCCTGCTTTTAGGTTTCGATGTGATATTTCTGACCCTCGGCGTGCTTATCTTCGATTGGGTGATTGAAAGTTAAAATGGCTCAAGCAGCGAAACCGATAAGAAAAAGCCGTGGAGTTCTCGGCGCTCTGGCGCTCACCGCCATCGCAATCGGTTTGTACTGGGGGCTGGTGATCGCGCCGCCCGACGCTTATCAGGGCGAAGTCCAGCGCATCATGTATCTGCATCTGCCGAGTATTCTAACGGCTTATCTTTCCTATTTTCTCGTCTTCGTCGGCAGCGGCATGTATTTATGGAAGCGCGAAAAGCGCGATGATATCCTCGCCCACTCAGCGGCGGAGATTGGCGTGCTCTTCACTGCGCTGACGATCATCGCAGGCTCGATCTGGGGGCGCCCGACCTGGGGCGTGTGGTGGACTTGGGACGCTCGCCTGACGCTCACGGCGATCTTGTTATTGATCTATACGGGTTATCTGATGTTGCGTTCGCTCATTGAAGACGAGAGCCGCGCCGCGTCGGCCGCCGCCGTGCTGGGTATCATCGGTTTTCTCGATATTCCGCTGATTCATATGTCGGTCTATTGGTGGCGCACATTGCACCAACCGCCATCGATCTTGCAACCCAACAAACCTCCCTGGGAAAACGTCCATCCGTCGATGCTGACGGCGCTGGCTATCAGTTTCGCCGGCTTCCTGTTACTTTACTTCTATCTGTTATCGCTGCGCTACCGGCTTGGGGAAATGCGCGAGAAGATTAAAGCGCGGCGCTTGGAGCGAGGCGTCTAATGCGACCGTGGGGCTTTGTTTCACTGGCGTATGGAATTGTTTGGGGGGTTATCGTGGTGTACTTTCTCTCGTTGAAGCGCCGCTACAAAAGCGCGCAAGCTGAACTCGATGCGCTCGGGTCGGCAGAGGCGACGGAACGCAATGGCAAAAAGTAAACGTTTTTTAATCGGTGGTATCATCATTCTCGCCGCAATTTCCTACCTGGTCGTTGGCGGAATGAAGGAAGCCATCGTTTATTTCGTCACTCCGTCCGAGCTCAAGGCCAAAGAGAACCTATCGGCTGACAAATTTTTGCGCATGGGCGGTATGGTCGTCAAAGGCTCACTTAAAAAAGATTTGCAAACCCTCACCTACCATTTCGAGCTCACCGACGGCACGACAACTTTTCCGGTGTTCTTCAAAGGTCTGCCACCCGATCTGTTTACCGAAGGCAAGGGCGCAGTAGTCGAAGGGCGCATCGGGAAGGACGGCGTGTTTCAAGCGACGACGATCATGGCCAAGCATGCCGAAGAGTACAGTCCACACGCCGACGGTAAAGACGCGGCGAAAAGTTTTATTCCGGCCAAGGATACCAGCACCAAGTGACAGCCAATCTGGGGCATAGCTCGATCCTGCTAGCCTTCATCGTAGCGCTTGCGGGGATTGCGAGTCCCGTCATTGCGGCGCGCTCCGGCGACCAACGATATTTGTCGGTGGCGCGCTACGCGATTCTTGCGCAATTCGTTTTAGTCACGCTGGCCGCCACCGCATTGATCTACGGCCTGGTCACCACCGACTTTTCCATCAAATACGTCGCCTTCAACACCACCCGCGCCACGCCAGTCTATTATCGTGTAACTGGTCTGTGGGGCGCGTTGGAAGGTTCGCTGCTACTCTGGGAATGGATTCTGATCATTTTTTCGGGCGTG
>VBKX01000177.1:1210-4137 GCA_005879435.1 Deltaproteobacteria bacterium | reverse complement strand
CGCGGTGAGCATACCGATCGCCGTGACCGCGCCGCCAAAATAGGTGGCCAGCTGCTTTTCGACCAGGTTGATGCCCCAAGCGATCATGACCATCGCTGTCGTGAAAACACCGAGCCAAAAGCCGAAGTCACGGCGCCCAAGTCGCCAGCGAATCGCATCCAAGCTTAGAGAGGAAAATACGAAGGCGCCCAATAAGCCGAACGCATACATGTCGCCGAGTACCTTCATTTCACCGCGGCTCAAAAAGATGACCAAAACAGGAATCATCGTTGCGATGACGACGGCAATGTGCGGCGTATTGAATGTTCCATTACGCACGGCGACGATTTTCGGAAGAAATCCGCCTTTCACGAGCGCGAGGAAAACATGATAGGAGCCGATGATCGCGGTATTAGAAGCAAACAAAAGTAAGCTCGACGCCGTCAGAACGACCGCCAGTTTCACGCCCAAACCGCCGACCAACATACCCAGCTCGGAGATGAATCGTTCACTCTCGGTGGCTTTGAGTTGCTCGGGGAGCAAACCGATCGATAGCGCGGTCAAAATCGGCGAGGTGACGACCATTGTTAGGATCACCGCGATCATGGCCCGCCGCGTCGTTTGACGGAGCGGAAATCGCATCGCCGGACTAAGCTGGCTGATGCTTTCCAATCCGGAAAAGGCCAGCCAAGCCGAAGCGAAGCCGACTAAGAGCTCATAAGTCGAAATGCCGTGTCCAGTTCCCAAGCGGCTGAGCACGGCATTCCACTGAACGCTATTCATCGTCGCGGTCGCGGCACCTATCACGATCAGGTTCACGATGAATGATGCGCAGGCCATCACCAAAGACACCGCGGCGCTCTCACGGATGCCGATGATGTTGAGCGCCGCCAACACTCCTACACCGGCACAGGAAAGCAGCACGACGTGGGCATCTAGGGAGGTAAAAACACTGCCTACATATTGAAATCCGGCTACCGCCGAGATCGCCGTGGTAAGAAAGTAATCTACGGTAATCAGCATGCCGCCGAGGCAGCCCCACATGGGACCGAAAGCCTTGGTCGTGATCGTAACGACCCCGCCGCCTTCCGGATTGCGCCACGAAATTTCTATGTACTTGAGCGACAGTAAGATAAAACCGCCGGTGGTGAGCAATACGAAGAACGGCGTGGCATCCTTGACGTGGCCGTAGAGGATGCCGGGCACGTAATAGACGGACGTGCCGATATCGCAAAAAACCACCGCCCAGGCCAAGAACCAATTGAGTTGCCTGGTGTCTTTAGTGGGTCCCATTAATTTACGACGAGTCGTTACGTCAATCGGATGGTGGACGCGTATGCAAGCTGCATTCTTCCGGCTCTTGCATTGATATCGTCGTTCGACTTATCATACAAGATACGCCTGAGCCCCTATGGCCCTCCCCGGACAATACTTCCAAAAACTCGTCGAGAGTTGCCCCGATATTATCATTTCGGTCGATAAGCAAGGGACGATAATTTTTTACAACGACGGCGCGCGGCAAAACCTCGGTTTTAGCTACGAAGAGGTCTTGGGGAAAAACGTGCTGGAGATTTACCCGAGTCTTGACGAGGCGCGGAGAGTCATGGCAGCTATGCGCGCAGCCGATGCCGCAGGCAAGGGGCGATTGCACAACTTCGAGACCGTTTTCAAAACCAAAAAAGGGGAGAAGATCCCGGTCGCGATTTCGGCGTCGCTTACCTACGACGACCAAGGCAACGAGATTGGCTCAATCGGCTTTGCCAAAGATATTCGGGAAATCAGGCGGCGTGATCAACTTGTCACTTTGGGCGAAATCGCCATAGGGCTGTCGCACGAAGTTAACAATTCACTCGAAGTGCTAGTCAACCAAATCGAGATGCTGCGCCAGTACGTGGGACGAGTCGCCAATGACGAGGACTTTCTCGTCGAATCGGATCGGCTGGAATCTCTGGCGTCGCAAGTGAAAAAAATTCAAGACATTACCAACCGCATCAGTCAGATGGCTGACGAGGGCGAGTACGGCACGAAAGAATATTTGCACGGGAAGATGATGACGGATCTGCGCGCTGCCGATGGCGCGAAACCCTGCGAACGGCCAAAACCCGATGAGTGCCATCCGCTGAATGGTCTGAGGGTTTTGATCGTCGACGACGATGCCGGCGTCTGCCAGTCTCTTAGGGATCTGCTCATCGCGGAAGGTTGTTGCATTCAAACCGCCGAATCCGGTGTCTATGCGTTGGACTGGCTGCGGCGAGAACAGTTCGATCTTGTGTTAAGCGACGTTGTTATGCCCGATATGGACGGCTATGAGCTCTATCAGGCGGTCAAAAAAAAGACGCCGAAGCTCCCCGTGGTCTTAATGACCGCCTTCAATTACGATAAGGATCATATTATCAAGCGGAGCTGCCTTGAGGGGTTGCAAGGCGTGATTTTCAAGAAACCGGTCAATCCAGCGATGCTGAAGAAAATTCTGCAGCAGCAATGTCGACCGGAACTGACGAGTCAAACGAGCACGTCCCTCGCGTCCTCGGCATCCCCGTCAACCACAGGGTCCAAATCCAGTTAGCGGTATCGTGAACAAAGAAGATCATTACAACGAAGGAATGGAGCTCTTCGCCCAAGATAAGTTGGAAGAAGCAGTAGCGGCTTATTTGCGGGCGCTCGAAGAGGATCCTAACCATGCTGATGCTCTTCACGCGTTGGCCATGACCTACGCGCACCAGGAAAAATTTGATCAGGCGATCGAAGTGGGCAAACGGCTCATCGAAGTCGCGCCTGATGATGAATTAGCGTACACCAGCCTGTCGATTTTCTACCAGAAGCAAGGGCTGATCGCGGAGGCCGAGCAGATCGCGGCCAAAGCGAGAACCCTCAGCTGGAAGCGCGAGTTGCGCGAGCACAAGGACCCCGACAAAAGTTAATCGAACGACACCTGTTTTTGTCCGCAA
>VBKX01000177.1:0-1159 GCA_005879435.1 Deltaproteobacteria bacterium | reverse complement strand
TAAGTAAGAATACGTAGATTAATCCGGGGAGAACATGGAGCCTCGGATTCTTACCGGAGAGAACTGTGAGCCTTGCAGGAAATCCATTAGTCAAGTTAGTCAAGTTGATCACTGATGAGTCGCGGATTGACGATAAAATACGCGAAACTCAGGCAGCCTTGACGCTGGTCAAGAAACGGGTGTCGGAGTCTCTCACGCAACACTACATTTCGATGCGAGAACCGAGAATTCAACTGCCGGAGGATCTTATGCGAGAAGAACAATCTTACGAGCGATTATTGCAGGCGCTCCAAGACATGAAGAGCGAGATCGCCAAACAGATACGGCCTGTGGAGGAACAAATCATCCAGGCCAACGTGGACCATCTGCGTCAAACTTTCCAGCAAGAAAGCCGAAAACTTTCCAAATGTTTAGAAGAAATCGACGATAACATTCTGGCGTGCCGGCAGTACTTGCAAGACTACGAACAGATCCGGTCCAGCCTCTATGGGTTGAATGAAAAATTGATCCAGCTGGGCGCTGAAGCGATTCAAATCCCGGATGGTTTGCCGACGACTGATTTAGGCGAGATCGTCCGACTACGAATCGAGTCTCTGCGATTTCAAGGCAAGATTTGAAGCCGCAGCGGACGCGCATACGGTTGACTTAAGGTGATCCTGCCAAAGTCTAAATCCGCCTTCGATTCTGCGGAGAAGATATTCGGCGTTGAGCAGATATTCTGGCGCCAAGTTTCGGTGGCTTAAAGTCCCAAGTTCGCTGCGGATAATCTCGTCACCTTAGTATATCGACTTCGCTCCGTTCCATTCAATTACGACCCCCCGATAGGCTTGGCGTCGCCCAGATGCGATTGGAACACGACGACGTAACCAACCAACGCGACGGTTAACATCCCACAAACCGCGACCGTTGCCGACGCGCCGATCGCCGTGGCGATCAGGCCGAAGGGGAAAACTGCCCATTGGGCCGAGCCCGCGATTGATCAATCCGAACAGCGACATCATCCGGCCGCGATTGGATTCATCGGAGTGAATTTGCAACAACGTTGCGATGGCGGAGAGGAAAGTGATTTGAAAGCCACCGGCGATGAAGAGGACCGTTAGCGATAGCGGAAAACTGCGCGACATGGCGAAGCAGAAAAGCCGGTGAGTGCTGAGACGGT
>VBKX01000176.1 GCA_005879435.1 Deltaproteobacteria bacterium | reverse complement strand
CTACCGAAAGATTAGCGGGTCAAAGATTGGACAAATTAGCCGCCGAGCGAAATCATCTCTATCTTTCGGTGGCTTTTGGGATCGTAGGTGGCAGAGTTTAACGCCGTCAGGCGCTCGTCGGAGTAACGATCCGTCCTTTTCCGCCAGATCGAACTCAGGAATGTTCGGACCTCGTCATCCGTCGCGCCGCCGCGCATCAAACCTTTGACGTCATGACCCAGCTGTGAGAACAGGCAGGTAACAATCTTGCCGTCCGCCGTAAGACGCAATCTCGTGCAGCTACCGCAAAAAGGTTCCGTCACCGATGCGATCACGCCGATATCGCCGCGGCCGTCGACAAATTCGTAATCGACCGACGGTGCGCTACCCTGATCACGACCGATTTCTCTGAGCGGATAACGAGCGTGGATGTTTTCGATGATTTCTTTTTTCGGCACCAGCTTTGCCGAGGTCCAATTGTTGGAGTTGCCGACATCCATGTACTCGATAAAACGCATGGCAAAGCCGTGTTCGCGGGAAAATTCGACGAGCGGAATGATGTCGTCGTCGTTGACCCCGCGGTCGACTACGGCATTTAATTTGATCGGCGCCAAGCCAGCGCGCTTGGCGGCAAAAATCCCTTCGAGCACTTTGTTAAGATCGCCGCGCTTGGTCATGCGTTTAAATTTTTCGGCATCCAAGGTATCGATGCTGATGTTGACGCGGCGCAGTCCGGATTGTTTAAGTGCTTGAATCCGCTCGCTCAGCAGAGCGCCATTGGTGGTGAGGCAGAGATCTTTTAGCCCCTTGAGCGCGGAAAGTTTTTCGACCAACAGCGGCAAATCCTGGCGCACCAGTGGCTCACCGCCGGTAAGTCGGATCTTTTCCACACCGAATTCGATCGCCAACTTAGCAAGCCGGGTAATCTCCTCAAAAGTCAAGATTTCTTTTTTATCGATCCATTCGTACTCGTCGAGCGGCATACAATAACTGCAGCGAAAATTGCACCGGTCCGTTACCGAGATGCGCAGATCTTTGACCGGGCGTTTATAAGCGTCGACTAACATCCAATTCACTATGCAATAAAGGGTCGGGTGGCGCAAGCGAGCGCATTTGTCTTGTCAAATCGCAACTTTGCTGGGCTTGGCTGATCTGGTATCCTAATCCCCGAGATGAGTTTACGTCAGCAACAAGTGGCCGTGTTCAGCGCTACGGTCGTTGTCATTTTCGGTATTCTCGGTATCGGTATCTGGTGGATCGCCCAGCGGCTGACCACCGAAGCCACGCTCCAAACCGCGCTCCTGATGGCGCGCCAAGTCGAAATTGCCCTCGCCGATAGTTTGCGCGAGCGGTCGATCGTCGTGCAGCCACAGCAAGGGCAGAAATCGCAAACTTCCTTCTGGAGCTTTCTGGGCAATCTCTTGCCAGGCGGCGCTGGAGGGAGATCGTCTTCCGGCCCTCGTCGCTACACTCCGTCGCGTCAGGCCGAAGTTAAAGGGTTGATGCAAGCGTTCGTCGATCGGAGCGCCAGCATCGAGGCGATGTGGGTCGTCAACGCCGAAGGACATTTGCTTTATACGTCGGCCGAAGTTGAACAGGACCGGCCGGCGATCGACGCTGCTTTATTAGAAAAACTCGGACGCAACGAGACGGTGATCAACGCCAAGCGGCAAGGTAAAATCGACTATTACGACGTTTGGGTGCCTTTACAGATGCCGGCAGGAGTGAGCAGCCCAGGGGGTTTGAGGCTATGGATCAATCCGGCTGACTGGACCGGTCTGTTATCGGGACTCTGGCGCCAGTTTATTTTACTTTTTATTCTCGGCGGCGGCGTCGCTCTCGTCAGTGCCTTTCTCACCACCGCGCTCTATACCCGCCGTTTTCGTCTGATCAGCGAGACATTGCGTCAAGCCGAGGCGGGAACCTATGCCGCCCGTCCGCGATACGCCAGCCACGACGAAGTCGGCGCCAGCTTGGACCTGATCGACCGTTTGGTGATGAAGCAGCGCAAGAATGTCGGCGTTCCGGCGCCGGTGCAGCGTTTGGCGATCGCCGCGCGTACCCTCGCCCACGAAGTGAAAACGCCGCTCAACGCTTTGGCGATTCATTTGGAAGTACTGCGGACAAAAGCAGCCGGTGACGATGGCGGCGGCGATCAATCCCAGCGCTCCATCGCTGCGCTCGACTCCAGCATCCGCCAGGTCGACCGTTTAGTGCGTGATTTCACCGATTACTCGGCGCCGGTGACGATGGAGCGCAAGCCGATCGATGTCGCCGAAGTTTTAGCGACGAGCTTGGAAGCCGTCGGTTCAGCGTGCACGGCCAAGAAAATCAACCTATCAGCCGACGTGGCGGTTGGACCGTGGCCGATTCTGGGAGATGCCACGCGATTGCGCCAGACTTTTGATAATCTGCTGCGTAATGCGATGGAAGCTCAACCCGGCGGCGGTGAAATTCACGTGGGCGCTAATAAAACCGCCAATGAAATAGTCGTCGATATCAGCGATAGCGGTCCAGGCGTGCCGCCGGAACGGCGTTCAGAGATCTTCGAGTTCGGCAAGACAAGCAAAGTCG
>VBKX01000174.1 GCA_005879435.1 Deltaproteobacteria bacterium | reverse complement strand
CGTCGGAGGGCAGCTTCTTCTCCGTCATGCCGAAGTCGGTGCTCTGGGTTTCCGCCAGCATGAATTCTTCGACGAAGGAACCGGGGTCGACGAGTTTGTCGATGCGTTCGCGGGCAGTGAGCTTCCCTTCGGCGCGTTGCCTTGACGTGGCTTTCGGATCGGCGTCGAGGGCAATTTTCTCTCGCTGGGAAAGTTTCTTTTCGAGATCTTCCCTGGACTGCGCCATAGATTTGCTCGCTTATCCGCCGACGATGCCCATGCCCTGAAGCACAGAAAGCATCACTGCCGCGGCGATGACGGAACCGATCTGCCCGCCGGCGTTGGCGCTCATGGCGTGCATCAAAAGATAGTTCTTCTTATTGTATTTCTGACCTTCGACTTGGACGACACGGGCCGACATCGGAAATGCCGAGATGCCGGCAGCGCCGATTAACGGATTAATCTTGCCGCCCGTCATCGCGCACATGAGCTTGCCGAAAAGCACCCCCACCGCGGTATCCAAGCTGATGGCGATAAATCCCAGGCCGAGGATCAGCAGAGTCCATGGTCGCGCCGATACAGAGTCCGAGCAGAAGCGTGACAATGTTGGTGATTTCGTTCTCCGCGGCGTTTTTCAAGCGATCGACCACGCCGCTTTCCCGCATCAAGTTGCCGAGCATGACGGTGCCGATCAACGGCGCGCCTTTGGGCGCCAGGATCGAAGCGAAAATCGTCACAACAATGGGAAAAACGATTTTGGTGGTTTTTGAGATCGGCTCGCGCTTGGCCACGCCCATGACGATCTGCCGCTCTTTTTCGCTGGTCAGCGCGCGCATAATTGGCGGCTGAATCAGCGGCACTAAAGACATGTACGAGTAGGCCGCCACGGACACCGCGCCGAGCATGTGCGGCGCGAATTTCGAGCTGACGTAGATCGCCGTCGGTCCGTCGCAGGCGCCGATGATCGCCACGGCGACCGCGTCCAATTTTTCGAAGCCGAGCGCCAGGGCGAGCAGCAAAGTAAGAAAGATGCCGAATTGGCCGGCCGCGCCGAGCAAGATGATCTTGGGGTTTTCCAGCAGCGGTTGAAAATCCGTCATGGCGCCGATGCCGATAAAGATCAGCAGGGGAAAAACTTCGGTGAGCACGCCGGCGTCATAAAAAAAACGCAGGAACCCTTCCTTGCCCATCATGTCAGCCAACGGAATGTTGACGAGGATGGCGCCGAAGCCGATCGGCACGAGGAGAAGCGGTTCGTAACCTTTTTTGATACCAAGATAGAGCAGCGTTGAGGCAATCACGAGCATGATCACCTGGCCCGGGCCGAGATTGGAAACTCCTAACAAAAGGCCCTGTAAGCCGGAAACAAGTGCGGATTCCATTGGGCGGACTTACCCTTTCTTAACCGCGGCTTTGTCAGTTTGGTACGGGAAGATTTTTCGTATGAGCAGGATCAGCAGGCTCAAGATCCAGAGAATCAGCATCGTTCCGCCCATGCCGATCAAGGCCAGCGTCCAGCCAAAGGTCCAAGTGTCCATCGCTTCTCCTTGCAATCGCCAACTGAAACGTGAATTTGCTTTGGCTGGCTTATTCTATGATAGCGAGCGCTTGTTCGGCTTCGACCGCCTGACCCGGAGAAACTTTCACTTCTTTCAATGTTCCGGCAACGGGCGCCACGATGGGAATTTCCATTTTCATCGCTTCCATGACGATGACAACTTCATCCTCGTCGACGTGCTCGCCGACCTGTTTTTCGATTTTTAAAATCTTACCCACCATAGGCGCTTCGACGGTCGTTGCCAACGTAATTCTCCTTTTGCAAGCTGGCCAGCTGTCGGCGGCAAAAATTAACGGACAGCTTATGACTGCATTAACGTGCCATTTAGTAGAGTTTTCCCTGGGTTGTCAATGCCGTGGGAGAAATTTAGCGATGCGAAATGTCGAGCGCCGGTGGATTATCTCACCTTGCTTTTGGCGAGCGTATACGATAGTAAATTGATAGTTTTTTCGGAGGAAGATCATGTCCAAACCAGCAACGCAGCTAGACGATGTCATGGATAACATACCGTACTACGACAAGTGGCAACTCAGTGAAGGTATTCCCATTATCAAAACTTTTTTTGTTCAAGATCTCTTAAGCCTTGGGCGAGAACCGGGGGCAGCGGCGCGTTCATTAATATGGAAGGGGCCGAAGGCGCCACGGGCGCTTACGTGAGCGAAATTCCGGCAGGCAAAAAACTCAATCCAGCGCGACACTTATACGAAGATTTGCATTTCGTGCTCAAGGGACGCGGCGGGACAACTATTTGGAACGATAAAGGGGCTAAGCAGACCTTTGAATGGCAGGACGGCAGCCTTTTCGCTTTGCCGCTCAACTGTTGGTATCAGCATTTTAACGGTTCGGGCGATGAACCGACGCGATTTTTTTCCGTGAATAGCATGCCTATCGTTTTTAACTTGTTTCACGATGCCGACTTTGTTTTCAACACCCCGCGCGATTTCACCGATCGCTTCGACGGTGATCCGGAATATTTCAGCGGCAAAGGCAAAGCTTATCCTGGCCGAGTTTGGGACACCAACTTCATCGCCGATGCGCGTAGCTTCGCGTTGGAAGACTGGAAGGAGCGTGGTGGTGGGGGAAAGAACGTGATGTTGGAGCTTGCCAACGGCTCCATGGCGGCGCATATCTCGGAATTTCCGATCGGCACTTACAAAAAGGCGCACCGCCACGGCCCGGGTTTCAACGTTATCATCATCAAGGGGAAGGGGTTTTCGTTGTTCTGGCGCGAGGGGGAAGAACCCAAGCGTTACGATTGGCAGGACGGCAGTGTTTTTACCCCTCCGGCGATGATGTGGCACCAGCACTTTAACACCGGCGCCACGGGGGCGCGTTATTTGCCACCGCGTTTGGGCGGGATCAAGTACAGCCTTGGCGAGGGCTTCGGCGATATCACCAAAGTTGACAAGGACGTTAAGGCGGGCGGCAACCAGATCGAATATTACGACGAGGCCCCTTGGATCCGAAAAATGTTTGAAGAAGAGCTTGCTAAGTCGGGCACCTCGACGCGGATGAACCCGGATTTCTATAAAAAACTGGCCTAGGATCATTTAATTTAATTTCCTATCATCGAAAGCCCCCGCGCGGGAAAGTGCCGTGCGGGGGCTTTTTCTTGCCGCGGTAAAATCATTGAGAGTTTTCTTTCCCCCTGTGCTAGATTCAACCGATGAATTATTCATGTTGACCCAGGTCCTGGCCGCAGGGACGGCAGGAAAGATTGTCGACGATTCCTTCATGCCGACTGTGGACCCAGACGGACCTCCCGTTGCCGCCCGCGCGGCGATGCTGCCGCGCGGGCCGGGAGATGCTCTTCTTTTCGGTGCTCCGTCGCACCTCCTCCTTGCCGCAGACCAAAAATCAGGTGAAACCTTTGCGCCCGATTCTTTTGATTCTAAAACGGACCGCCGGGATTTGCAGACAACCAAGAGCGAGAAATCTGATGTGGTTTCTCCCGCAGCGAAAGCGCCGGCCTCCGGCAAGAGCGCGGTAATTTCCCGAGTGCCGGAATCGCGCTTGCCGGCAAAACCGGCGGGACCGATGGGAAAGCCCCAGGAGCAAGAAGTCTCCACCGGAAAATCACCGTCAATA
>VBKX01000175.1:7581-9705 GCA_005879435.1 Deltaproteobacteria bacterium | reverse complement strand
TGACGAGATTTCACGTATCGGACGACGATCCCTTACCGCGCCTCCCGCGGAATACAACTGGGACATGATGCTCGCCACCGGCCGTAACAATTACGGCACTTCCGACCAGTGCATTAAAAATGTTCATAGCGCCATGAATAACTACTACTTCGACACACTGACGACGACGTTCAATTTTGGCGGCATTCCTCATGCCGAGATTCTGCAATCCATGCGTCTTTTCGCCAAAGAAGTCATGCCGGCGTTTCGTTAGACATCAAGCAAACTGCCGATCATTATCTTCAATCGGCCAGAAGAGTGCGTCATCTGCGCCTGATCATCGGCGCTTCGACATATTCGCAGTAACTTGTGAATCCGATGCGATCATAGACATGTATTGCCGCAATGTTGCTGGCTCGTACGTTGAGCACAATCGTTGAGAGCCTCATGGTCAACAACGTGGCGATGACCGCACCGGTCACTCGCGTGCCAAGCCCGCGTCCTCGCCGGTCGCGCCGCGTGTAAATATTACCAAGCCCGGAAACGCTTTCGCTCAATGCCACAACATAAGTGCCCGCCACCGCGACAAGCTCATTGTCCTCTCGGATACCGTAGTAAGTCTCCTGCTCTAACATCTGCGGTAAAAACCAATCCGGCGCCTCACCGTTGGCATCGCCGTCCGCATACAACCGTTGAAGCGCTTCCAGATCTGGCGTTCCCAGTTGGACGACGCCGTTCATCGATGTCGAGTGATGCCGCTCAGGATCCAGAATCATTCGCCGCATCTTTCGCTCTTCGACTACACGGAAGTGGTCGGTAAGGAGCGGTAACACCTCCGGCTTCACCACTGCATAGAGCTCCGGTGGATTCAGCTCGGCTACGATTTCGTCCAGAATGACCCGCATCGGCTCCACTCTGCCAATTGTGATCAGCACAGGAATGGCAAAACCGGAATAGAAAAGACCGAGCGCGGGTTCGTCACTTGCGGGACAATACCACTGTGCGTATTCAAAAAGGCCGGGCTCAAGATCCGCGAGCGCATAGACCGCCCAAGGACGGTCGGTTTCGAGGATTGCTCGAATTTGTCGACGGTCGGTTAACCTGAGCATGAATTTCCTCGGCGGCTCATAGCCTGATGAATTCTGAACTCACTAGAGCGAGTTTAGGATTTGGGATGCAACCCCACGGTCATGGTCGTTGCATAGCGAGTGAAACCTAACCTGGCCGCGATCTTCATCGAAGCCGTGTTACTCTCGAGTGTACGATACTGCGGGACAAGACCTCGCTCCAGCGCAATCTCCACTAGCCTGCTCACCGCAGCACAGGCATATCCATGCCGCCGATATCGAGGATGAGTTAGGATGAAAATATGCGCGATTCGATCGCTCCAAACGTCATAGCTCGCTAGGGCTGCTAATTCTTTTCCCGCGAACACACCGACAGCCGGGTTCTCGCCGAGCTCATGTCCGCCGTGCTCCCAGTCAATCGAATCACAAGCAGCCCGCAGCGACGCGACGTGACCTGAATGCTCGTTTCCAAGCACGGTCGTGGACCTTGATTCAATCGGCTGAAACTTCCCACTTTCAGTGTAGCCGATAAATGCCGGACCGATGATCTTGTCAACGCGAGATCCAACCAGTGAGCGAAGTTGTGTGCTATCAAAAACCTGAGTGGTGGACCACTGTCGGGCTTCAGTGCACAAAGAAGAGAATAAATCTCGCGGCAGTGAAATGATGGGTGCCGAGTCGATGCGAAGAATAAAGATACCCTTCCAATCGGAATATTGATTGGGATGACAAACCGTAATCGTACCCTCGGAACGGAGCATCTCACGCGGGCATCCAAAGTCGGCGGCCCAAAATTTATCCACCGTCTGGATTATTTCTGTGGATAGACTGGTCGTATGCAAAACCGATCTGGGATTTCCCGTTCTCGACGTGTGCTGTCCGCCTAGACTAGACTAGTGTCCTGACTCAGAAAATTCGCAATATAATTCGATCGGCATTCCGGGCAAGCTGGCGCAGCTAGCGCGACCCGGAATCAAGGAATTCCAAAGCCATCTGGATACCGGCGTCCGCCGGTATGACGGATAAGCGTGAACAACTTGTTTAGCAAACTTCTGGGCCAGGACATTAGTGAATGCCA
>VBKX01000175.1:0-7518 GCA_005879435.1 Deltaproteobacteria bacterium | reverse complement strand
CGATTTCCGCGCCGTCGATCGGATCGAGATCGAGCTTGGCTTTTTGGGTATCGACTAAGAACTCCGGATCTTTCATCGTGTCCATGAAGGCTTTGCGCAACAAGCCCACGCGGCTTTTCGGAGTGGCGGGCGGCAGGACGTAGAAACGATTGAGGACGCCGTTGACGCGCGCTGACGTTAGAATCAATTTCTTAGCCTCCTCGCTTTTCGCCAAATCGACTGCCCAGGGAACATGGGGCACCTCGGGATGCGGTTTAAGATTCCCTTGCACCAACAGCACGACCTCCCCTTTCTCCATTTCGGCGCGCCAGGTCGATTTGAACGATTCCCATGAATTGCACGCGCCTTGAACTTCTCCGGCGTTGAACGCGAGGCGGACCGGACCCGTTCCCTTGTAACCGGATACCAGCTGGAGCGGCAGACCGAGAGTCGCTTTCAACACTTTCGGAATGTCGTCCGTGCCGCCGCCGGGCGCGACGCCGCCGATTTTGATGACCGTGCCGGAAGCTTTCCATTGTTCGACGCTGGTGATGCCGGTGGACTTTGCGACGCCGATCATGAAGTTATCCTGGGCCGGCACACCGATAAACTCGAACTTGCGCGCGTCGAACTCCACTCCCGGCAACCCGAGCATCTGTTGAAAGGACAGGCGACCGTGGTTGGGTTACCGGGAATATGCTTGCCCATGTGCCGGGCAATCACTCGCGAGTACGTATCGAAGCCACCACCCGGCGCGAGCCCGACAATGAGCCGGATGGTTTTTCCTTTGTAGAAATTTTCCTGCGCGAGAACGGACGCCGACTGCGCGGCGAAGATCCAAACGAGACCGAAGGCCAACAACGAACGAAGCACGCTCGGAGACATAGAGACCCCCTTGGTGGAAATTTGGCCGTGCTATGAGCCGCATCGGACGCCTTAGTGTGGTCGCGATTAAAGCAATTTTCGTGTGGGCAAACAACTAAAAAATAGGATGATCTGATTGACCCCGCTGCGGCTGACGAGCGCCGGAAGAACGGCCCTTCGACTAAAGCCGCGGCGAAACGCGGTCAAGATCTCGCCTATGATGAGAATAGAATAATTCTATTTGACTGGAACGCGGGCGTTTCCTATAAGGCGCTTATGGATATACGACTTAGCGGTTTTTCAGCGATTCAACAACTTGTGAAATTTATCGAACGGCGATCCCCAAAAACTTTGGTCGCTTGCGCGTTCTTAATGACGATACTGTTGGGTATCTTCGACCTGCAGACCGGAGTCGAAGGTCATTTCCTACTCTTTTACCTGGTTCCCATTTTCATCGGCAGTTGGTTTGTTTCCCGAGAAGTCGGAGTTTATCTGGCTTTTTTTGGTTCATTGATTTGGTTCGCTGCGGATTCGCTGGGCGGCCGCACTTATTCTTCCGCTTGGATCGCGTATTGGAATATGGTTACGCGCACGAGCGTGTTCGTCCTGTTCGCGGTCACACAGGCACAGCTGCGCACAAAACTGAATGAGCTATCGAAGCTGGCCAGTCGCGACCTGCTCACGGGTCTGCCGAACGGTCATGCTTTTTACCAACTAGCGGCCAAAGAAATGGACCGAGCATTTGGACTGGAGCCGATGACTCTAGCTTGTATCGATGTTACTGGATTCCACTGGGTCAACCACCGGTTTGGCTACCCGATGGGAGATCAAATGGTTTGCAAGATTGCCCATACCATTAAACAACACGTGCCGCGTCCCGATCTGGTCGGTCGGATGGGCGGCACTTCGTTCGCTGTATTGTTGCCTAACGTAGCTTCGGAGACGGCGAATTTTGTCCTCGAAGGGGTTCACCATGCTTTGAATGAAGAGCGCCGCAAGTTTTCCCACCCGCTGACGTTCTTTATCAGCGCGATTGCTTGTACGAAGGCGCCGCGCACGGTCGCGGAACTGTTGCACGAGGCCGACGCCCAAATGACTCGCATGAAGGGCGGCAAGAAGGATTCGTTGGAAATAGCAAACGTCGACGTTCTGCCGATGTTAAACTAGCTGTAGCGACACTCGAGAGGACGGACGCTGCCGGTCGGCGACCTCGTCCGAAACTTCCATCCTAGACTCGGCAAGGGCGGGAGCCTTTTCCCTTCGTATCACAATTGCTCCGAGGGCGAATTATTACCAATCGCTCCATCGACGACGCCCCCCACTAGTCGCAAAACTTTCCGATTGTCTTATGAGCACAGTGCCGTGCCGTCTCTGTGCTTGGGCGCGATATTTTTATAATGACACACCGAGCGTCGCTTCTACCGCTCGTCAGCCATCCAGCTGGTCATGCGTTGAATGCGGCACAGCGACTTCATCGTAGCCGACTACTTCTTCGCCGTTGTTACCCGCCCGCGCTTCGTTTTTGTACGTGCGCATGAGATAATTCGCCTGTCCGTAAAACGCGCCGTCACGCCGCTGCCGCGCTCAAACTATCACTATGCGTTTGCCCTTTATCCTCGAATCGCCGCTCTGGCGTTCATTGCGTCATCGCAACTATCGGCTCTATCTGATCGGACAACTGGTCTCCGTGTGCGGCACCTGGATGCAGCAGGTTGCCCAGAGTTGGCTCGTGTATCGCCTCACCGGGTCGGCCACGTTGCTCGGACTCGTGGGTTTCGCCACGCAGATTCCCGTGTTCGGACTCGGCGCTCTTGGCGGCGTCATCAGTGACCGCTACTCATCGCACCGGGTTGCCGTCTGGACGCAGAGCGCTGCGCTGCTGCAGGCGATAATTCTCTCGGGGCTCACGCTGACGGGTTGGATTCAGCCGCTTCACATCATTCTCCTGGGTGTCATCTTGGGAGTCGTCAATGCCTTCGACATGCCCGCGCGCCAGGCGCTGATGCACAAGCTCGTCGCCGTTGATGATTTGCCAAATGCCGTCGCGCTCAACTCTTCGATGATCAACGCGGCGCGGATCATTGGGCCGGGCCTCGCCGGCATCGTGGTCGCCAAGCTTGGCGAAGGCACGTGTTTTTTGATCAACGCTGTGAGCTATCTGGCGGTCATCGTCGCTCTGCTGGCCATGAAACTGGCGCCACAAGAAGCCGCGCCGACCAAACAGCTCTCGCTCGCCCATTCCCTCGCCGAAGGTATTCGTTACACACTCGACACAGTGCCGATACGGGACGTTTTGCTGCTGCTCAGCGTCGTTGGCGTGATGGGGATGCCGTACATCACGCTCATGCCGGTTTTTGCCGCGGACATTCACAAGAGCGGCGCCGACGCGCTGGGTTTGATGATGGGCGCGATCGGCTTAGGGGCGCTGGTCGGCGCCCTCGGTCTCGCCAGGCGCAAGTCGGTCATCGGCCTAGGCCGCGTCATCGCAATCGCGACCACGGGTTTTGGCCTAGCATTGATCGCCTTTAGTTTCTCGAAGCTATTTTGGCTCTCGCTTTTGCTATTGACCGGCGTCGGTATGGGCTGGATGGTGCAAATTGCCGCCTGCAACACGGCTCTGCAGACTCTCGCCGACGACGCCATGCGTGGTCGGGTGATGAGCCTCTTCTCGATGATGCTGGTCGGCATGGCGCCGTTTGGAAGCTTGATTGCCGGCTGGGCGTCCGACCGCATCGGCGCGCCTTGGGTTGTCGCCGTGGGGGGCGCTGGTTGCGCGCTGGCAGGGCTCGTGTTTGCGCGCCATTTGCCGCGTCTAGTCGCCGCGGCGCGGCCGATATTGATCGCCCGCGGCATTATCATCGAACCAACAACCGGCGGTGAAGCAGTCGGTGTCGATCCAACATAATTTCGTTGTTTCCTCGGCGGGCTCCACAGATCAGTCCGTCACTCGCTTCGCACTAGCGGTAAAGCGCATTGATAAATCCGCTCTTGTCCAGTTCCTGCAGAATACTGTCGTCGTAAAATCTCCTGGGATCCTGGCCCTTCGCTTTGGGATTGACTTGCGCGAGCTCGTTGATCACGGAACGAAAAGCTTCCGCGCTTGGATAAGGGCGCGATTTTAAATATTTGGTAATGGCGAATTCATAGGTTTCGTCGAGCAACTCGCGATCTTTTGTGCGCAGATATTTTCCCATCACTTCCATCGCGAACGGTTTGTCCTTTTTCACACGCGCGATGGCTTCCAGAAAAGCCCTCAAGAAGTTCGCCGCGATTTCACGGCGCTGTTGCATGAAACTTCGCCGCAACGTGATCCCGTTGGCGGCATAGGGTGTGCCAAGCGATGCGATGTCCAAGATTTCGCGAAAGCCTTCGCGTCGCGCCTGAATGATCGTCGGATAGGAAAGAATCGCCGCGTGAATGCGGCCGCCGCGCAGCGCCGCAACAGCGGAGGATACCGCGCCGACTTGCACCAGCGACACATCCTTGATCGGTTCCAGACCGTAATGTTGAATCGCGATGCGGGCCGCCGTGTCGATGGAAGTGCCGAAGCGGCTAATGCCAATCGACTTGCCCTTAAGATCCTCCGGTTTTTGAATGGCGGGGCCAACCACGAGACTCGTCAAAAGGCGATCGTTGATCAGCGCCATGCTGAGCACGTCGGCGCCGCCGATGGCGGCGCTTGCGGTCGTGCTGCCGGCGATGGCGAGAAACTCGATTTCGCCCGCGATCATCGCGGCCATCCCCTCGGTGCCGCTGGGAAAAGCTATGAGATCGATATCGAGCCCATGCTTCTTGAACAAGCCGGCTTCGCGCGCCGCCCACAACGGCGTGATGTTTCCCGACAGGGACGCATAACCGGCTCTGATTTTCCGTCCCTCTTGTGCCGTCGCGGTTGCGGCAGAAAAGACAAGCACAGCGAGAAAAAAGCTGGAGAGCAAACCGTGATTCGTCATTCGAGCCTTAACGATAAAGCTCGTCAATAAAGCCGCTGCTTTGCAGCTCGCGCACGAAGCGGTCGTCGAAGAAACGCTTCGGATCCTGCCCCTTTGCTTTGGGATTGCGCGATTCTAGCTCATCGAGCACGGCTCTGATGGCTTCCACGGTGGGCAGCGGCACTTTCATCAGATGCTTATTCGCATAGATATCGTAGGTTTCCGCAAGTTGTTCGCTGTCCGTCGTGCGCAAGAACTTGCTCATGACAGCGATGGTAAAGGGCCGGTCGCGTTTCATGCGCGCGATCGCCTCGACTTGCGCAGTCATGTACCGGCGCACTAACTCCGGCTCTTTGCGAATCACTTCGCCGCGGGTGGCGATCCCAGTGGACGCATAGGGCATATTCAAAGAAGCGATGTCGAGGAGGTCCCGAAAGCCGAGTTTTTTCGCGTGTCCGATTGCGGGGTAGGAAAGAATGCCGCCTTGGACCCGACCCCCGGCCATCGCCGGCACGATCGATTCCATGCCGCCGATTTGAATAATCGAAACATCTTTTTCCGGCACGAGGCCGAAGTGTCGTAACGCGATACGCGCTCCGGTGTCGATCGTCGTGCCGAAGCGGCTGATGCCGATCGACTTGCCGCGCAGATGTTCGGCTTTTTCAATCTCCGGACGAACCACCAAATTCAATACCAACGTGCCGATCGTCGTGCCGATAACGATCACATCGGCGCCGCCCACCGCGGCGCTGACGGTGGTCGCGCCGGCAATCTGCAAGAAGGTCACTTCGCCGGCGATCAACGCGCTCATGCCCTCGACGCCGCTGGGTGTCGCGATGACTTCGACTTCCAAGCCGTGTTTCTTGAAGATCCCTGCTTCGCGCGCCAGCCACGGCACCGCCATTGACCCCGACAGCGACGTGATCGCTACGCGCAGCTTGCGCAACGGCGGCGATTCTGCGGCGTTGGAAGTTCGCGCCGCGAACGACAGGAAAACTAGGGACCCAATTAGAAATAATAATCGTCTAGCGACTCGTTTCATCGTTTATTCTTGGCTCCATTCAACGATCGCCCATCGGCTAAACACACTGGGGCGCGTTCATTACTTCAACCCTGCGCTGCAAAGATTTTGAAATCCGCGAAGTCATCCTTATCGTGCCGGATTCAATCCCAGCTCCTGCTGGGCGCGCCGCAGGTAACTCATGTCGAGATATTTTTCCGGCGCCGGATAGGGACGGCTTTTGAACAGCCTCTCGCCCATCAAATCGATCAGGCGCTGAAAGCCCTCGCGATTCACCGAGCCGTCGCGGCTGATGATGCCCTGAGAAAGATATTCGTCGACAGTGGACCGTGTGTATTTAAGCGGAATGCCGGTGCGTTTGCTGACCAGTTCGGCCGCTTGATCCCGGTTAGCGTGTGCCCACTGCATTGCGCGGACCATGGCTTTGAGGTAACGCACCGTCAGTTGACTGTTCGCTTCCGCCCAGCGGCTGTCGACAATCAAGCTGTGAAACTGCAAGTTCGGGATATAGTCGGACAGTCGCGCAACTTCCAAAAAACCCAGCTCGCGTGAACGCGGCAAATCGCCGCCAAGCAGCATCGTCGCCGACGTGCTGCAAGTCTTCAGGCTGGCGAGGCGTTGTCCGGTAGGTCCGTTTTGAATGATGGTGTAGTCACGATTAAGTTCCAAGCCTTCGGCTTTGAGCATCTCGCGCAAGAAAATCGTGCTGCCGGAAACCAGACTGACGACGCCGATGATTGTGCCCTTGAGTTCCTTGATTGATTTGTATTTGGCGCAAGTCACCAGCGTGTAGGCTGCAATCGGCACGGTGCCGCCGATGATTTTGAGCGCCGCGCCCCGCTCCACCGCGTTGATTGCCGCCGACGGATCGACGATCGCCACGTTTATCTGGCCGGCGATGAGCGCTTGAATCAGCGTATCGGTCGAGCCGATCAACACCACGTCGCCGTGAATGCCCTCTTGCGTGAAGAAGCCTTTGTCCGCGGCTGCATAGTTGGGCAAGTGTTCCACGGTGCGGGACACGTTTCCGATAATCACGCGGTCCGCGCCGTAACCGATTGAAACAAATAAACCAACCCAGAGAAAACCCGCGCAGCACGTCAGCGACTTTGTCCGCATGTTCGTCCTTTCGCCTCACGCTTTCTGATAGTAGTTGGCATAATAGTGGTCCGCAATCTCAATGCGGAACGCCAAGCCGATCACAAACGGATGCAGCGGTATCGTCATGACTCTGCTCTGGGCAGCGCCCTCCGCATACAGCGTATCGAATTGGTCGCATACCATCTGGAGCCAATCCTTGGGCGTGTGGCCGCCCTGAAAAATTACCCGGATGTCGTTGAGGCCTTGCTGGTACGGAATCGCGACCATGCGGCCTGATTTTACGCGCATCGCGCAAGGTTGATCGTCGAAGCCCCAATCACAAACATAATCGAAACCCTCCGCCGCCAGATGGTCCAATGTGTGCGGACTCTCATCGCCGCCGCCGGGACCGAGCCAACCGCGCGGCGCTTTGCCGGTCGCGGCCGCGATGGTTTCGCGTATTTGACGAACGACCGACCGCTCCTCCTCGGCCGGATATTGAGTCATTCGGATATTATTGGTCACGCCGTGGCCGAGCCACTCCCATTTTCGTTTATTACCTTCTTCGATAATCGCCGGATGATGCGCGCACACGTCGGCATTCAATAACACCGTTGCCCGGATATCATGCTTTTCCAATGC
>VBKX01000173.1:2285-4411 GCA_005879435.1 Deltaproteobacteria bacterium | reverse complement strand
GCGGATTTCGAGCCGTCGCGGGATTGCATGCCCATCGGCACGAAGGGATAGCGGGATCGAACGAATGGTCTTGAGATTGACCGTTATATCCTCGCCGTTGACGCCGTCGCCGCGGGTTGAGCCCAGGGTAAATTTGCCGTCGAGGTAAACCAACTCCACCGCCAGACCATCGATCTTGGGTTCGACGGCGTATTCGATGGCCTCGCTATGCTTGAGAAAACGCTCAATTCTTTCCTCAAATTCTGCGAGCTCTTCGGGATCCGTGGCATTGTTGAGTGACAGCATGGGGAGGGAGTGCTGCACGGTGGAGAATCGTTCGAGGGGCGGCGCACCGACCCTTTGAGTGGGTGAATCAGGGGTAGTGAGCTCGGGATGCTCTTTCTCGAGCTCCAGCAAGCGGCGAAATAACCGGTCATATTCCGCGTCACTGACGAGCGGGTCGTCAACAGAGATTTCTTTTACTGCGGATTCTCGGGATGATTGGGCCATAATTCGGTTTGAATATTGACATTCTTGTGCGCCGCGGATGCACCAGTGCAGCAAAAAAATAACATAGTTGCGCGATTGAATGAAGTCATGCGCAACCCAACATTGACCCCCTGTAGTCGTTGTGTTAACGCTAGCATTGATGGGTATTGGGGCTATTCGGACGGTGATTTTACTGCTGATTCTGTCCGGCTGCAGCACGGCGGTACCCGAGCTCAAACCGCCTCCCGAGAGTCTGACTTGGTCCCTCGAAGGGCCCTTTCGCAATCAAGAGAAAACGGAGCTTCCCGCCGAGGCCCACGCCTTCAGCCACTTTATGAAGGGATATGCCCTGCTGGGCGAAGGCGAATTTGATCCGGCGCTCAAGGAGTTCGAAGAAGCCGTTAAGGCTGAGCCTAATGACGCCTTCCTTCATTTCAGATTGGCGACTCTTTACCTCCGCAAAGGTGATCTAAAAAAGGCTCTGACCGAGGCTGAGTCAGCGACCCGGCTTGACCCCAAGAGCGTCGATTATCACGTGCTTTTGGCCGGTCTCTATTCGTCCCTCAACGACCACCAGAAAGGCATCGCTGAGTACAACGAAGTTCTGAAACTCGAGCCGAATAATCCGGAAGCTTTGCTGTATCTGGGCGCGTTGTACTTGCAGGTTGACGATTTGGCGCGCGCCGGTCAGAGGCTCGAGGAACTGCTCAAAGCCGACCCCAATTCCGTGCTCGGGTACTACTATCTCGGCCGCGTGCGCGCGAAGAGTAAGCTGTACCTTGCCGCTGAGCAAAGCTACCGCAAGGCGCTGGAGCTTAATCCCAAATCCGAGGCGGTCTTATTGGACCTCGCTCTCGTCTACGAACTTGAAAGCAAAACCGAGGACGCGGTGCAAACCTACCAGAGGCTTTTGCAAGTCAACGCGCAAAACGCCTGGGCGCGCCGCCGTTTGGGTGAGCTTTACGTCGGCCAAAACAAACTTGATGAAGCCCTGCGTCAATTCGAGACCCTGCAAGGAAGCGAAGTCGATCCCCGCGAAACGCGGATTAAAATTGGCCTGATCTCCTTTGAAAAGGGCGATTTCGATAGGGCGGCGACGGAATTCAATCTCGTCCTGGCAGGTGATCCGGATAACGATCGCGCGCGCTACTACCTCGGCGCCACCTATGTCGAAATGAAGGCCGATGATAAAGCGCTGGAAGCTTTCCAACGCGTTTCGGAAAAGAGCGAGCTTTACGTCGACTCGCGCGTCCAAGCCGCATATCTCTTGGATCGCAAAGAGGAACCGCAGAAAGCGATCGAAGTCTTGCAGGCAGTGGTGAAAAAACGCAATGACCGCAAAGAGATTTATGCATTTTTGAGCTCGCTCTATCGCAAGACTAAAGAGTACCCGAAAGCGATCCAAGCGATGGAGCGCGTCGTAAATTTAGATCCCAAGAGCGATGAAGCGCATTTTCAACTCGGTGCGCTTTATGACGAAAACAAGAACAAAGAGAAATCCGTCGCCAGCATGAAAAAAGCCATCGAGATCAATCCTAAAAACGCCGCGGCGCTCAATTATCTAGGTTATACCTGGGCCGAGATGGGCGTGCAGCTCGACGAAGCTGAAGAATTGGTTCAGCGCGCGCTCAAGATTCAGCCCAATGACGGCTTCTACA
>VBKX01000173.1:1299-2216 GCA_005879435.1 Deltaproteobacteria bacterium | reverse complement strand
ATGAAAAGGCCGGCAAGGGTGACCGCGCGTTGACGCGCTACCGCGATGCGCTCAAGCTCAGCAAGGAAAACGATCAACTCAAGCGAATCCGCGAGAAAATCCAGCGCCTGGAGAGAAAGATTTGATCCTGGTCGAGAGGCGCGCCGTCGTTGCCTCAGTTCATTCCCTGACACTTCTAGTTGTAGCTGCGGTTGCCCTCGGATTGTTCGGCTGCGCGACGGTTGCGCCGCTGCTTGAGCCCAAGCCACCCGTGCCGCAGTGGGAAGCGGGTAAACTGATCGAATCGGTCACCCAACGAGACAAGCAGGTGCGCTCCATGCGCGCGCTCGCACAGGTCGACTATGCCGGACCGGAGGGCAAACATGGCTTTCAAGAAGCGGTTTTAGTACAACGGCCCGATCGCCTGCGTTTGGAGACGCTGACTTTTTTGGGCGCCATTCTCATCGTCACGGCGAATAACAAAGAGATCGTCGGCTATCATCCGCGCGAAGGTGTCTTTGTGCGCGGCGGGCGCACCAAAGATAACTTACGGCGCTACACGCAGATTCCCCTCGAGCTGGAAGAAATCACGAGCTTGCTGGCTGGTCTGCCGCCGGTCGACGTAAGCGCGCCGTCGAAGCAAGAGAGCAACACGTTGGTTTTTTCTCCGAACGGGCGCAAGCGCGACGTGTTGACCTTCGAATCGCCGCAACCGGTACCGACCAAATGGGAGCGTTTCAACGTTGACGGCAAAGTTGAATTGAGCGCAACCTTCAGCGAGTATATTTCCACTCCGGCCGGCTTGTTTCCTTCACACATCGTGTTTGAAGCGCTGCTGCAAAAAAAGAAAGTCGAGATTCGTTACCAACAGCCGGAGCTCAACGCTGCCCTGCCCGCCGATCTTTTCTCGCAGCAAAAACCCGCCAACGCTCAGGAAG
>VBKX01000173.1:0-1123 GCA_005879435.1 Deltaproteobacteria bacterium | reverse complement strand
TCCTTGCATTTATTTTTCAGAGCCTTCTCACCCGCGATCCGCGCAGTCTGGAGCTAAAGCCGCTCATCGCCGAGTCGCGGCCGGTCGTTTCCGAGGATAGGCGCGTCTACACCTTCAAGCTGCGCCGTGACGTTCGCTTCCAGGACGGGCAGCCGCTCACTGGAGAAGACGTGCTTTTCAGCATCAAAACCATCAAATGCCCGCTGGTCAATGCGCCCTTTCTGCAGGTATATTTCAACTCAGTCATCGACGCGCGATTGATCGACGAGTATACGATTCAATTTACGACGAACGAGCCCTACTTTCTTAACGAGAGCGTTCTTGGCGAGAACGTCGTGCTGCTGCCGCGTCATTACTACGATCCGGAAAATCTGCTCAAGAATGTAGCCGTGCGCGACCTGACCGGCGATCCTGCCAAGCTCCCGGAGAAGGTCAGGAAATTTGCAGACAACTTCAATAAAAACTACAGCCGCAAACCCCTAGGCAGTGGGCCCTACAAGTTCGAAGCGTGGAAAACTGGGCGCGAGGTCGATTTGATCCGCGACCCCAATTATTGGGGAAACGGCAAGGCAGATATCGATCAGGTGTATGTAGACCGACTGCTGTATCGGATCATCAATAACCTAGATGCTGCTTTGGTGACGCTCAAGAGCGGTGGTCTGGATACGATGGACCTGACGCCCGTGCAGGCGACCCGCGGCAGCAATAGCGAACGATTCAAACACGAGTTTCAAAAATTTGAGTATTTTGCGCCAAGCTACTCGTACATTGGTTGGAACAATTTGAGTCCGATTTTTCGTGACAAGCGGGTCCGCCAGGCGATGACGTACCTGACCGATCGAAAGCAGATGGTCAAATCGCTGTTGTTCGGTCTTGGCGAGGTCGTCAACGGCCCGATCTTTTTCTTCCGTCCCGAGTACGACAAGAACCTGAACGAATATGCCTATAACCCGGACAAAGCCATGAGCCTGCTCAGAGAGGCGGGGTGGCAGGACACCGACGGCGACGGCGTCCTCGACAAAGTCATCGACGGTCGAAAGACGCCGTTGCGATTCGAGTTCAAGATTCCTTCGGGAAGCTCGACCGGAAAAAGCGTCATTCTTGTTTTGCAAGAAGAACTCAA
>VBKX01000011.1 GCA_005879435.1 Deltaproteobacteria bacterium | reverse complement strand
CCGCTAAGAAAACCATGACGACAGCGAGGGACCGGCGCATAAGCAAAGCTCTGGAGCTTTTCGTTGTTACCATTGTCAAAGATGACTCTCTTTTCATCTCGTCCTCCAACAAAGCTTTTGCGCAGCGCTGTGAGACTTCGCCGCGTCAAATCACCGCAACAAAAAAACCGGCACAGAATTCTCTGTTGCCGGTTTCACCATTCGCTCCCTGACCCCCGTGGTGACCAAATTGGGATATCAGTTCATCGCGTCAACTCATGACGACCGCCTAAGACCGCTTGACCCGATAGAGCACGGTCGATGCCAGAGAGCGCGATTGTTCGGATATTGGCATAAGGAAATCACGGTTCTCTTCTAAAGATAGGTGGCGATGATCGTAAATTTTGCATTTCTGCTGCTCACAAGCGGCTCGCGCCATTGTTTTCAATTGCTTGCTGATTTGCTAAGAGTCGAGAATCTTCTGGATATGATTCTGTTTTGGAGATTTTTTAAATTCGGAGTCCATTCACGGGAGGCATTGTGAAATCGCGCGCCGCCGTCGCCTGGGAAGCCGGCAAACCCCTGGTCATCGAAGAAGTCGAAGTCGCCGGGCCAAAAGAGGGCGAGGTGTTATTGAAGATCGCTGCCAGCGGGGTCTGTCACACCGATGCTTTCACCCTGTCCGGTAAAGATCCTGAAGGCCTATTCCCGGCGATCATGGGACATGAAGGCGGGGCCATGGTTATGGAAATCGGTCAAGGCGTCACCGCGGTAAAACCGGGTGACCATGTAATCCCGCTTTACATCCCGGAATGTGGCGAATGTAAATTTTGTAAATCTGGACGCACCAATCTTTGCGGCGCTATACGTGTGACCCAAGGCAAAGGCGTCATGCCGGACGGCACTTCGCGTTTTACAATGAGCGGCAAAACGATCTTTCACTACATGGGGACTTCGACATTTTCCGAATATACAGTGCTGCCGGCGATCGCCGTCGCAAAGATCAATCCCGCCGCGTCGCTCGATAAAGTTTGCTTGCTCGGCTGCGGCATCACCACCGGAATAGGCGCGGTATTGAACACCGCGAAAGTGCGGCCGGGATCGATCGCGGCAGTTTTCGGCTTGGGCGGCATCGGCCTCAGCGTCATTCAAGGGCTCGTCATGGCCAAAGCCGAGCGAATTATCGCCATCGATACCAATCACGTCAAGTTTGAAATGGCGAAAAATCTCGGCGCCACCGATTTCATCGTACCGCAAGCAAACGGCCGTCCGGTGCAAGAGGTCATCATTGAAATGACGGACGGCGGCGTGGACTATTCGTTTGAATGCATCGGCAACGTCAAAACCATGCGCGCGGCGCTCGAATGTTGCCATAAAGGCTGGGGCGAATCGATTATCATCGGCGTTGCCGCCGCAGGAGAGGAAATCAGTACCCGGCCTTTTCAACTGGTGACGGGCAGAGCGTGGCGCGGCACCGCCTTCGGCGGTGTAAAAGGTCGCTCCCAGTTGCCCGGCTATGTCGAAAAATATCTGAACGGCGAGATCAAGGTCGATCCGATGATCACCCACGTGTTGCCGCTAGAGCGCATCAACGACGCTTTCGACTTGATGCACGCAGGCAAAAGCATCCGTAGCGTGATAAAGTTTTGACCGCGCCGGCGTGCATTCTTCGCTGGCACCTAGGTCCTCGCAGATTCAGCGCACGGCGTTGATAATGCAAAATTTCGCTGTAATTTTCGCTCTTTTTTGTCTCCAAACGGCTTGCAGTTTAAGAAATTTCTTTCTATAAGAGAGCCCTAGTGGGTTTCCCCGCCCGCACTGAAAACTCCGCGCGATAGAATTGTGAGAAAGGAACAGCGATGAACAAGAAGATCAAATTTCGCGTCAACGGCAAAAAAGTCGAGGCGGAAGTTCCGACCAATCGTCTTTTAATCGATTACCTGCGTTACGATCTCGGCCTGACCGGGACCAAAGAAGGCTGCAGCGTGGGCGTGTGCGGCGCCTGCACCGTGCTGATGGACGGTGACATGATCACTTCTTGCTTGACCTTAGCGGTGATGGTGGACGGCCATGACATAACCACCGTTGAAGGTTTGGCCAAGAACGGCGAGCTCAATCCGGTCCAGAAGAGCTTCATTCAGTACGGCGGTTTCCAGTGCGGGATCTGTACGCCTGGACAAGTCGTCGCGGCAACCGCGCTGCTCAAAGAGAACCCCAAACCCAACGAGGAAGAGATCAAAGATTGGATGATGGGAAATCTCTGTCGCTGCACGGGGTACTACAAGATCATCGAATCAATCGAGAAAGCTCACCAGTTCGCGAAGTAAGGACAAGCCCATGATACCTTTCGAATATCGCACCCCAAAAAACCTCAAAGAAGTAAACGCGACGCTGCAAGAATTCGGCAGCGACGCCAAGCTCATTGCCGGCGGCACCGCGCTCGTTATCATGATGAAACAGCGCTTGGTCCGACCCAGTTGTTTGGTGAGTTTGCGCTCCGTGCGCGGCTTAAACGCGATCGAGCTCAAAAACGGCGGCATTTCGATCGGCGGCCTTGCCACACACCGCGAAGTCGAGGGTTCCTCATTGATTCGACGTCGGTTGCCTATGCTCGCGGAAACTTATCACCACGTCGCCACCTTGCGCATTCGCAATATGGCCACGGTCGGCGGTGGTTTGGCCCACGCCGACCCGAACCAAGATCCACCGCCAAGCCTAATCGCGCTGAGCGCCACGATTAAGGCGACATCGGTAAACGGCAGCCGAATGATTCCGCTGGATGAATTTTTCAAGGACTATTACGAAAGTGTGCTCGCCCAGGACGAGATCATCACCGAAGTCATGGTGCCGAAGCTTGCCCCAAACACGGGCGCGGCTTACATTAAGTTTTTGCCGAGAACCGCCGACGATTATGCCACCGTATCTGCTGCCGCCGTGTTGACGCTCGATAAGACGAAGAAAACCATCGCCGATGTGCGAATCGCGCTCGGTAGCGTTGGTGTGACACCGATTCGTGCTACTGCGGCCGAAGCAGTGCTGCGCGGCCAGCCTCTGAAGGCAGACGGTTTTGCCGAGGCCGGCGAAAAGGCCAAGGAGGCCGTGGATCCGGTGAGTGATTTCCGCGGCTCGGCGGCCTATCGTCCGTCGCGCGCTGGAAAAAGCCCTGGCGGACATTCGTCAGCAATCGAAAGCTAAGGCGGCGCCGAAACCTAAACCAGCTGCCAAAAAGAAGGCCACCAAGAAAGGTAAAAGACGGTGAAATTTAGCCAGACTGCACAGATTCCCGTGGCCCGTGAGCCGCTGTGGAATTTTTTGATGGACGTACCCAAAGTGGCGAAATCGCTGCCGGGAGTCGAGTCGGTCAGCAAGATCGACGACACAACCTACGAGGGCGCGTTGGCAGTCCGTGTCGGTCCGATTAAGTTAAACTTGCAGGGAAAGATTATCCTTGAGGAGCAAAACAAAGACGCTTGGCGCGCCGCGCTACGCGCGGAGGCCAAGGACCGCATGGCAGCCGGCGCCGTCAACGGCAAAACCAGCATGACGCTCAAAGAGCTTGGCGCGAACGAGACCGAACTTTTGGTCGAAACGGACGTGAATATTTTGGGCAAGATCGGTGAGTTCGGTCAGCCGATCATCCGTAAGAAAGCGGACGCCATGCTCAAGGAATTTGTCGAGAACATAAAAAAGCAGTTAACTGGAAAGTGATGTCGAGGGTGGCTCGTCGGCACTCTCGCCGGCAGCATCGGAAACTAGATCCCTCCCCCTGAATCGGCCGAGCACGCGATTGTAACAGTCCTTGGCCAATTTTTTTCGCCCCGCTGAGTTGTCCACATAGCGGAAGCATTCTATTTTCGGTTGGATCGTCACCAACACTTCGACGCTGCGGCGCCCGAGCAGATTCCAAAAATGGGTGACGAATTCCATGTCGCCGTACCAGTAGACGAAGTCGCGATTTGCCGACGTCACCGGCTGCTCGTCGATCTTTTTATAGGTGATCGTCACCGGCACGATGATCGACCGGTTGCGCAGCGGCGCCGCCAGTGGCACGGTCTGAAAGGGCAGCATTTTTTCGCCATTGGTCGACGTGCCTTCGGGGAATAAGAGTATATTTGCTTCTTGCTTGAGTTTCCGCGTCATTTCTTCGACCAGCAAACCGACTTGATCTTTTCTTTGCCGGTTAATAAAGATCGAGCCGCAAAGCACATTCCATTGGCCGACGACCGGCCAGTTTTTAACTTCACGTTTGGAGACGAAGAGAATCGGAAAAATACCACCGAGCACGATGCCGTCAACGTAGCTCACGTGGTTGGCGATGATGACATAGCCGCCCCGTTCCAACTGGCCTTCATCGCCGACGACGCTGACTTTGATGTTGAGAATCAATCGCAGCAACAGGGTGTAGTTTCGGTTGAGCCGGCTGATGATCTTCCAGCGATTGGGCAGCCCGAGGATCGACACCCAAAGATGCACGGCGGCCACCAGGACGAAGAAAACCGCCCACAAAGATAAAAACGCGGTTAATTTAAGCAGGCGCATCACTCACCTTTAGGTCCGCCAGGCCGAGCCGTTTGAGATATTCTCCCTTCAATGTGCCGAAATCCAAGAGCAAGAAAAAATCGGCGGTGCCGAACTCACTATCCAATGCCGGCGCGCCGCAAACCAGGGCACCGATGCGGAGATAGCCCTTGATCAAACTCGGTAATTTCTGGAACAGCGCCTGTTCATCGGCGACCGAAATATGCTGGATATGTTTGAACTCGCACTTTTCCACTGGGGCGACTCGGTAAGGCGCCGGCGCGTAATATTTGTTTTTGAGCAGCGAAAACATCGCGCTGACCTCAGCAATGTCCGTCGTGTAAAGGCTGTCGCAGCCAAAGAGGTAGCGCACGTTATGCCTTTTGACCTGCTCGGCGATCGCTTCCCACATGAGCGGGATCAGCGCGCGATCGCGGAAATCTTTGCGCGCGCACGAGCGGCCGAGCTCTAACAATTCACCATCAAGCGCTTTGATGCGCGACAAATTGAATTCTTTCTCGGAATAAAAGCCGATGTGCCGGCGCGCTTTCGACCCCCGCAACAGGCGGTAGGTGCCGACGACATCCTGACTTCTGAGATCACGAACGATCAAATGTTCGCAATAGGGATCGTATTCGTCGACGTCCAATCCCCGTTCATAAGAAGTTTTCAATCCCTTATTGAGCTCGAGGTTAAACACTTGAAACCTGAGCCGCTGGGCTTCTTCGATCTCGCTTGGCTCCGTGGCGATCTTGACTTCAAAGTCGGCCATTCACGCAAAACGTAACACATGGATGCACTTTTGGAAACTCAAACGGCGAGGATAGTATGACGTCAAGGGATGACTAGCGGTGTCGCCAATTTGGCGAGCGCTTTTCAAGGAATGCCCTGACACCCTCTTCGACATCTTCGGTGCGCAAGAGTTCATGGCAATAAATCTCTTCGGAACGCTTGAGAGCTTGATCGAAATTCCGCAGGGATAATTCACGCAAGCCTTTTAAGGCCAAGCGCACCACGGCCCCGCTTTTGCCCAGGAGATCTTCTAGAAGCGCTCGGAGATTGTCGTCGAATTGATTGGCGGTAAAAACGCCATTGATCAATCCCATCGCTTGAGCCTCAGGCGCGCTAAATCGCCTTCCCGTGAGGATCATTTCCGCGGCCCGGTGATAGCCTATCAAGCTAGAGAAGCGCGCAAGCGCGACGGGTGGATAGCAACCGACGAGAATCTCCGGAGTGGCAAACACGCTATCTTCCGTTGCAACGATTAAGTCACACGAGCTCGCCACTTCACACCCGCCGCCCAAACAAACACCGCGGACGGCTGCGACCGTGACTTGCGGCACCGACAGGAGCTTGCGAATGACCCCATGGACGACCTCGAGCATCTCGGGAACTTTTTCTTTCGTATGATCCCGAATGTCCACGCCGGCGGAAAACGCACGTTCGCCAGCTCCTCTAAACACAACCACGTCTGCTCCAGGATCCTGAGCGCACTGCGTCAGCACTTGATCCAATTCGCGCAAGAGCGCGAGATCCAAGACATTGAGCGGCGGACGCTCCCAGGCGATCGAAATAAGCCGACCGGATTTCTCGCACGTGACGCCCATGGTTTTGTCACTCCCCGTTTTCGTGAACGAACCGTCAGCAATATTGCCAGAAAAAGGGACCCTTTTCATAGACCCGGCCTGGAGGGCTTACAAGTGAAGATGGGCCAATCAAAATTTGACAAAAGATGC
>VBKX01000172.1 GCA_005879435.1 Deltaproteobacteria bacterium | reverse complement strand
GGTCAAATCGTCAAGGTGAAAGTGTTGGAAGTCGACGAGAAGCGCCAGCGTGTCTCGCTCAGCATGCGCCTCGACGAAGCTCCCGGCGTGGGATCCCGATCCAGCGCCGTGCGCACGGACGTTAACGTCGGGGCAGCTCCCGCGTCGCGCAACCGGCGCCCGCCCGAACCTCCGCGCGCCACTGCACATGCCAAGCCGACACCCGGCGGCGCAATTGCGTTAGCATTGGAACGCGCCAAGCAGAAAAAGTAGAGATCCAGATTGCGGGGAAAGACAGCCCTAACGCGCGCGAGCTAATCGTCAGCGCCACACTCTTTCATATCCGCCTTAAGCCGCTCGAAGGTTGCCGCCAACCTTTCGATCGTGCTGGTGCCCGGGTTTTACGCTCTTTGTATCCCGCTAGTTAATTTTTTATCAGGTCTTATCTTCCACGCCAGATTTGCATTCCGTGCACGCTGAAAATCGGCGTCGCTTAACCGTTGCTTGTAGACGCAAAACGGAGGTCAAAGGATGAATCGAGGTATGAAAGTGAAATGACCTGAGATAGCCGTTACGTGGAAAGGTAATGATAAAGTAGCCTGCGAACATGGACCCGACCCGCGAGGGTCCAGTCCATGTCCGCTCGAACGAAAAAACTGGCTGTGCCGACGCCGTTAGAAGATAGCGCGAACCAGGCCGCCGACGGCGCGGAAAGGCAACGAAATGACTTCGCCAATGACATTCACGGTGCTGCTGAGCACACCGGTGTCTTCCGTTGTGCTGTCGGTTGTCGTGGTCGTACGCTTTTCCACGGTGACCGGTTCGCCGGTGCGTTGATCATAGGTGACCTCGCGTGTTTCCGTGCGATGCGTGGAGCAGGCTGCGCTCAAGATCGCGACCAAAAACAAGCTCAAAAAGAAATAGCATGATTTACGCATAACTTTTCTCCTCTTCGTGGAAAAATGCTTTCAACTCAGATGTCTAGAGAAGCCAAACTCGTGCCAACGGGATTTTAAGTCCCAGACAGTCCGAGACGCGAGACACGCCGCCGGCCTACGCCATCAGAACATCGAACATTAATCATTGGCGGGGTGATGCTGCCGAATTGGCGCTGGGAATGGCGTCGGATTTAACGTAAATTTTTGTCGCGTTTGAAGGTTTTTTCCTGACATCCGCAGTGTATCTACTACTCGCATTTAGATAAATTGCTAGTCGCATCTTCCAGAACGGGTTCTTCGCCGCGCCGGAGATGGACGCGAGATCGTACAGCGGCGTGAACGGAATATCTTTTCTAAAAATCTCGCCGTAGCGCGCCGAAGCTTACAATTTTGATTCGATCTGATATTTCTCTGGATATTCAATCTGGCTAGTTTAGCAAGGAGCAGGCATGGCAAATCCAAAACAAATCGTGCAACCTTCAGATTTACCCGTTCGGAAATCTCATTCGCAGGTCGTCGCCGTCACCGGCGGAACGCTGGTATTTATAGCGGGCATGACATCGCGGAGCGAGAAGGACGCCACGCCGGTTCATCCGGGCGACATGCGGGCACAGTTGCGCCAGGTGTGCGAGAACATCGGCCGCGCGCTGCGTTCGGTGGGTGGCGATTATTCAGACGTGGTCAAGACGACGACTTTTACCACCGACGTCGACGAATACCACCGCGTGCGAGACGAACGTTACAAATATTTTACCAGTGACTTGCCTACCAGCGCATTGATCGGAGTAAAGCGGCTCGCCGACCCGGCCCTGATGGTGGAGATCGAGTGCATGGCGGTGATACCCACGGAACGCTTCAAACCAGCCAACTGACATCGAGAGATCGTTAGTTTGGTCAATGAAACGCGGCACTACTGCGTGGAAAAACAAGATTGGCTTAACTCTAAGGCGCTTTGCCAATTCCCAAATCGCGTTGGGCTTCCTTTAGAATCGAAAGATCGATCACCGTTTCCGGCACGATGTCGGCCGGAAGTTTTAGCTCTTCCCTTGTGGCTGCTAGGAGATTCTTTAACCCGTTGTCCGTGGGTATGCCGTTGCGGCCGAAGATCTTCACTCCCAGGTCATAAGCAGCCGCGGCGCTGGCAGCGGGCATTTTGAACGATTGGGTCAATAACGCTTTGGCTCCCTCGCGATCGTCATTGACGAAACGGAGCGCATGGAGCAGGGCGCGCAAGACCCGCCGCGCCTCATCGCGCTTCTCCTTGATCCTTTTTTCTGTCGTGCCCAATCCTCCCATGGGCATGTCGACGATATCCCCGGCGTAAACCAACACGTTGAGTCCCTGCTCTTTAGATCGCACGGCAAAATCGGGCGGCAGGAGCGTCCCATGGATGGCCCGTCCGACCAATGCGGAAAAACGTATGGAGTCCGGTCCAAGAGCGCGGATGGCGACGTCCTTTGGAACGTTCAGACCGTAAAATTCCAGTAGCTGCTTGGTGATGTAATGGGCAGCGCCGCCAAAAGATGAAACGCCAACCGTGCGTCCCTGAAGCTCTTTGGCTTGCTTGATTTCCGGCAAAGTGACGAGGTAATAGATCGGCTTCGCCACGTAGTTGAAAAGGCTCTTGACGCCGCCACCGCGGGCGGCGGTGGCGATGATCCGCGAGTTGTGGGTGATGTAGTCCACGTCGCCGGAAAGCAGCGCGGCGACCGCCGGCGACCCGGCGATCTGAACCAGCTCCACGTTAAGTCCTTCGGCGCGAAAGAAGCCCCGTTTGCTAGCGGCGAACAATGGCAGTTCTTGAAAAGCGACGGATGGAAAGCCAATCCGAATGGCCCGCTCTTGGGCCGCGACGTTGTCTACAAGCAAAATGGCGACGAGCAGAAATAGAGAGAATGCAATTGTTGCCGCTTTCATGGAAAGTTGTCCAACCTCTGCGCGCCGAGCGATTGCTGCGATGACTAATCCAGAGCTACGGAGCGTCAAAAGAAGACCTAGTCTGCTCTCGTTTGTATGCAAGATCGTCAATCGATCACTGAGAAGAAGCGAACTTCACAATCCCTATTTCGCGCAATAGACAATGCGCTGCCCGGATCACGCGATTTTCATATCCCACCCGAGCACCTTCTCGTCGGGCCGCATCTTCCACGCTAGATTCTTCGCCGCGCCGTAGATGGACGCGAGATTGTAAAGCGGCACGAACGGGATGTCTTCCATAAGAATCTTCCCTGCCCGCTGCAGCAAGGCAAGGCGTTTCTTCGGGTCGGCGATCATTTGCTCTTCGTCGATGAGCTTGTCGAACTCCGGGTTGCTGTAGTTGCACCGCTTGGTCGTGCCGGTGCGAAAATACTGATCGTAGAACGTATCCGCGTCGGTCAATGAGCCACGATTGTTGTAATAGAAGGGCAGCTTGCCGCCGTTGACGCCTTCCGGTCCCCAGAACAGCGCCCATTCCTGCGAGATGAGTTCCACTCGAAAGCCGCCCTTGACCATCTGGGCCGCGACCGCCTGGCAGACTTCGCGGTCTTTAGGATAGCGGCCAGCGGAATAGTAGAGCGGCACATCGCAGCCGTTGGGATAGCCGGCCTGCGCCAAAAGTTGTTTCGCTTTCTGCGGATCGTACGGATAGCGTTATCGACTGTGTAGCCAATGCCATCGAAAATATTTTTGACGATGGTCGGCGCGTCGACGCAGTAATTGATCGCCTGGCGCACGAGCTCGTTGTCGAAAGGCTTGTAGGCGACGTTCATCATCAGAAAATACATCTCCAAGCCTTCGATCCGGTCGACGCGGATGCGCGGATGACGCTGCAAACGCTCCACTTCATGAACCGGGATAGCGTTGATGAAGTCCGCTTGACCCGACTCCAACGCCGCCAGCCGCGCGGCATCTTCGGTGACTTTGCGAAAGACCACTTCTTTGATCGCCGCCTTGCCGCCCCAGTAGTCGTCATTGCGAGTGAAAACCATGTTGCCGCCGCGCTGGAAACTGACGAACTTATAGGGACCGGTGCCGACGAGGTTTTGATACAGCTGATCGCCGAACTTATCGCCGGCGACTTTGCTGACCAGGTAACGGTTGCGCAATCGATCGAGGAAAATTGCCAGAGGTTGTTTGGTGACGAAGATCACGGTCTGATCGTCGGGCGTTTGGATTTCAGTCACGTCGTTGAAATTGGACGCTTGCAAGCTGCCGCCTTTTTCATCGCGCATCTTTTCAACTGAGAACACGACGTCTTTCGAAGTCAGCGGCGCGCCGTTGTGAAATTTGACGCCTTTTCGCAGTTTGAAGACCCAACGCTTCCCTTGAAACTCCCACGACTCGGCGAGTACCCCGACCCAAGCTTTCTTGGCGTAATCCAATTCTACCAGCGGCTCGATGACATGCTGCCAGTTGCCATAGATCGAGCCGGAACTTTGTTGATAGGGATTGATCGAGTCCGCTTGAGTGTTTTGGTAGACGGTGACACGGTCGCGAGTGGCCGCGAATGCATTGCCGTGAATGTAAGGCGCCGCCACTGCTCCGACGCCGAGCGCTACGCTCGACTTGAGAAAATCTCTGCGACTGATTTCGATATTTTTCCTGGCCATTATCTGCTCCTTGAAGGGGCCAAATCGATGCTCACGGTAGAGTGCTTTGATCGACACGCCCCGAACGGCGCTGATTCAGAGCAAATT
>VBKX01000170.1:3310-5266 GCA_005879435.1 Deltaproteobacteria bacterium | reverse complement strand
GCCGTTGGGACCGAGAAAACCGAAAATCTCTCCCGCCGGCACCGTGAGATTGAGCTGATCGACAGCGGCGAGTTTGCCGTAGTGCTTGCTGAGATTGATAAGTTGAATCATAACAATTTTCGATTTTAGATTTTCGATTCTCGGAACGGAACCCTATCTTCAATCTAAAATCGGCAATCTAAAATCTAAAATGAAGGTCCTTCCTACAGCACTTCGAATATGAGGTTACCGATCAACTGCAGAATATCGATCTGACGGTCGATTTCTACCTCGAGAAACTTGATATGAGTCACGTCGGCGGGAAATTGATTGAGCACGGAGTCGAGCGACACCCAGTCGCCGAGCCAGATCTCGGACCAAGCGTGGTAGTAAAAAGCGCCGCGCAGATAAACCACTCCGACGACCGTCTTCGCCGGGATGCCCGCCGCGCGGGCCAGAGCATTGAACAGCACCGTGTGTTCGTTGCAGTCGCCTTTCCTAGTCTGGAGGACTTCCAGGGCGTTGGGGATGCTGACCGTCGGCTCTTTGGCGATTTCCCGATAGACCCAAGCTTTAATTTTTAACGCCGCTTTGTAGGCAGCGGTTTCGCCGCTGACAATCTTTGCCGCGAGCGCCACGATGCTCGGGTGATCGGATTGAAGGAAGGGCGTGGGTTGCACGTACGACGCTAAGTGCGCTCCTCGCACCGGGATCTTGGGCACGTTGAGCCGTTTCAGGTCTTCAAGGTGGATATCGAGCCGATCGTATGCGAGTTTCTGCCGTCCGCCGTTGAGCGGAAAGTTTGCCAGGTTGACGCCGCCGAGTTTGAACTGAATATCCGTCCTTGATTGCGCATCGGTGATGTATTTGGCGACGGGGATCGCCGTTTGGGCGACGATGTCCAATGACACCGCATGCGCGGGGAGACTTTTTGCTTCTTGAACTTCCTGTCGCACCAGCGATAGTCCCGCGGGCGACTCCTCTTTGAGCGTGCGCCCCTGTCCATCCACCCAGGAAACCACGGAGATCCCGTGAAAGCTCTGGCGCAACCGTATCGCCGGCTCGGTGTGATTACCGACGCGAATTTTTTCTCGGCCTTCGATCACGACCGTGGTGATCTGCTGCGACAGGGTCGACGGGTCGAAGGTGTTGAAGAGGAATTTTTTTCCGGTTTCCAATTGCTGGGTAATGACATAGGGTTTTAAGGCCGCGAGCAGATACGGCGCTTGGGTCAACGTCAAGTCGCGCGTCGACTTATGACCCGCCGAGTCGATTTCCAAGCTCAAATTGCGATCCTTAACTCGCCCGCGCGCACTGAAGCGAATCTCTTTGGAGACGAGCTCGAAGACGAAGTTTTCAAGAATCCAATCTTCATTGGCCTCCATTTCCAGACTCGTCGTAGCGGGCCGAACTGTGCCGAGCAAATTCAAGTTCAACACTGATCGATCGTAAAGCCTGTAGCCCTTTGACTTGGGTGTAATCGTCTGCGTGGCATAACCGATCTTCTCGCCGCGGTAATAGACCCCCCACCATTCTTCGACGTTTTCGGTGATTTTCTCCGTGCCATGCAGGGTTATAACCGACGGGAGCGCGCCGATCTGGCGCTTGATGAGGAGAAAATTCATCACGCACCAAAACATCACGATGCCCAGACCGATGGATAGTTTCACAACCATGCGCTAGAGCGTATATGGTAAAGGCTTAGATCGCTGGGTTCAAATACAAAATATGACCGAAATCAAAAGTGAACCATCCATTAGTAGATTTGCCGCTGACTTCATGCTCGGCCGGCTCGCAAAATGGCTGCGCATCATTGGACAAGATGTGATCTATGGCCGACACTTAACGGGGTATGGCTTGATCCGCGCGGCGCGCGCCGAGAGCCGCCTGATTCTGACCAGAGACCGAAGCCTAAAGCATAAGCAACCGCCGCCCTTCTTATTTATCGATAGCGATCATTACCGCGACCAACTGCGT
>VBKX01000170.1:0-3298 GCA_005879435.1 Deltaproteobacteria bacterium | reverse complement strand
CCCAAGTCCAAATCAAGTATTGAAAGTAACGTTCCGCCGTATGTCTTCTCCAACCAAGAAAAGTTTTCCTGGTGCCCCACTTGCCGACGGATCTATTGGCCGGCGACACATCTGGAGAAAATGATGGCGGAGCTTCGTCAGTTGGGCCTGTGATCAGGAGCGTTTCTAAACGTGCAAGGACTGGTTCGCTTTTTTGAGGCTCGACCTAACTAGAAATAGTCAATCTCGTATGCTACATAAGAAATTCGATTCTTTCCCCGGTAGCTCAGTCGGTAGAGCAGTTGGCTGTAGAGAGTGTGGGCGCTAATGGGAGACAGGAGGCGCTATTCCGACCGTCGCGACTATTTGATTGAAGCCGTTCAGAAAAGACGCAAGAAAGTACGCGAAATGGCGTTAGCGTTTTTGGGGCGGCAAATGTGTTCGTTGCGGTTATGACCGGTGCATTGATGCACTAGAATTTCACCACCTCGAATCGTCCGAGAAAGACTTCGGCATCTCTGCAAAGGGATATACCAGAAGCTGGACGAAGATTCGGGCGGAACTTCGGAAATGCGAACTCCTATGTGCGAATTGTCATCGCGAAGCCCACGCTAAGTTGCAGCATTCCGCCGTAAGGCGGAATGAAAAATCGGGTGAATTCAGGGAAGCCTAAGGAGGAAATCCCATTTTCCTCGACGGTAATCCTGAGCGAAGCCTGCCAAAGGGGAGTTGCGGTAGGCAGGAACGTGCAGAGACTAGAGGTTGAGGACCCCAACCAATAAACCTCGTAAGCGCCCGACATCCGCCTGAGGTGGATGATGAGATAGTCCAAGCCCGGCAGAAATGCTGGGGCACTTGTAACCAATTGGTCGGGGGTTCGAGTCCCTCCCGGGGAGCCAGCTTTCAACTCCGCTTCGGTGACGATCGGTTATCGAAGCGGAGTCCACCAAATCCTATATTCCAGCACCAGGAGGTCTTCCCATGGCATCGTCGAAACAAGTCGTCGGCAATCCAACGCCAAGAGTCGAAGGTGAGCTAAAAGTCAGCGGCGAGGCGAAATACGCGGTTGATATTACCGTTCCGGGGATGCTGTGGGGCAAACTGCTGCGAAGTCCGATCGCCTCAGGGAAGATCAAAAGCATCAACACCAACCGGGCGGAAGCGCTGCCGGGCGTACACGCGGTGGTCACTGGCCAGAATTGCACCGGCTTGAAAATAGGCCGGCGGCTCTATGACATGCCGATCCTCGCCGACGGCGAAGTGAGGTTCATCGGCGAAAAAGTAGCGGCAGTGGCGGCGGACGACGAGCTTATCGCCGAAGAGGCGCTCAATCTCATCGAAGTCGAATACGAAGAAACCGCGCCGTTGCTCGATCCGGTCGAAGCCCTCAAACCCGGCGCAAAATTACTTCACCCAGATGTCACAAGCTACAAGGGCTTGCCCAAACCCTTGAAGGAGCCCACCAATGATTTTGTCTACGTCACCTGGGGTAAGGGCGATCTCGAAACCGGCTTTCGCCAGGCGGACATCATCGTCGAGAATACCTTTACCACGCCGGTGGTTCATCAGAGTTACATCGAACCGCATTCCTGCGTGGTCAGCGCAGCGGCGGACGGCTCGGCGGAGTTCTGGTCGTGCAGCAAGGTCCCTTATGGCGTGCGCGAGCAAGTCGCCAATGCGCTCAAGCTGCCGCAGGAAAAGCTCAACTTCAATCCCGTTTACATCGGCGGCGACTTTGGCGGCAAAGGCGATTTTATGGATCTCGCCGTGGTTTACCTTCTCTCCAAGAAAGCCGGCCGTCCGGTAAAGTTGGTCATGGATTACGAGGAGGAATTCACCGCCGGCAATCCACGCCATGCGTCGATCATACAAGTGAAAACCGGCGTGAAGAAGGACGGCACCTTGGTTGCGCATCACATGAGTTTTGTCTTCGACAGCGGCGCCTACGGAGCTTTTAAGCCCAACGCCTTCCTCAATGGTCCGCACCTGTCGGCCGGACCTTACAAGATCCCGCACGTGTTTCTCGAAGAACATATGGTTTACACCAATAAAATTCCCTGCGGCCATATGCGCTCGCCCGGCGATCCGCAGGGATTTTTTGCCAATGAGAGCCAGTTGGATTTGATCGCGAAAAAATTGGGCATGGACCCGATCAAGCTGCGTCAGAAAAACTTCATGCACGACGGCGATATCGATCCGACGGGCGAAGAATACAGCTACATCAAAACGGATGAGACCTTAAAAAAGGCGCTGGATGATTCAGGCTACCAAAAGCCCAAGCCGAAAAATGTCGGACGTGGTGTCGCCTTGGTGCAATGGACGCCTGCCGGGGGCATAGGAACGGTGGCGATCTCGCTGGATGAGAACGGCGTTGCGACGATTTCCTCGGCGATGGCGGATCAAGGCGCGGGTACTTACACAGTTTTGAGCGAAATCGTCGCGGAAGAGCTCAAGATCCCACTCAGCCAGATCAGGATTCGGCAGTTGGACACGCAGACAGGCGTTAAAGATACCGGCGTCGGCGGCAGCCGGGCGACGCGGGTCTATGGTAACGCCGGTTATGCGGCAGCGCTCAAGGCCGTCGATGCGATAAAGCAAGCGGCGGCGGAGCAGATGGGGACGGCGCCGGATCAAATCACACTCGCGAAAGGAGCGGCGCTCCATCCGCGCATGGAACGACGCTTGACCTACGGCGAAATTGTCAAAGCCAAGGGAGCACCGATCGCCGTCGATGCGACTTTTAACGACAATTCCAAGATTCACGCGGCTTCGATGTGTGTCCAGGTGGCGGAAGTGGAAGTCGACCCGGAAACCGGACAGGTCGAGCTCAAAAAATTCACTTCGACGCATAACACCGGCACCGTGCTCAACCCGCTGATGCATCAGGGGCAGATCGAAGGCGCCAGCATGACGGGCATCGGCTACACGCTGATGGAAGAAGTGATCATCAACGATGGTAAAGTCGCGACGACTCACTTCGGCGAGTACAAGATCCCGACGATCAAGGATGTTCCGGTTTTCAAAGGCTCGGTGACCGAAGCCCCGCACGGAGCCGGGCCTTACGACAGCATGCCGATCGGCGAAACCGGAAATATTCCGACAGCAGCGGCCATTGCCAACGCAGTGGAAGATGCGTGTGGCGTGAGAATCAAGAGTTTACCGATCACGGCGGAAAAGATTTACCAGGCACTGCACGGCGCAAAGTAAACATGCCAACGATTCCGGGAACCATCGATCTCGGAAAGTTTCGGGTCGTCTACGAAGAAGAGCGGGAGCATGGTTCCGGTGACTCGGACGGTTATCTCCTGCAGCAGCGCGC
>VBKX01000171.1:2384-5933 GCA_005879435.1 Deltaproteobacteria bacterium | reverse complement strand
CCCTCGTTGGTCATGGCATTCTCCAAGACGCTGACCAAGCGCACAGCTACTGTTGGCCGCGGGTCATATTGGGGTTCATCGAGCTCTCGTGCGAGCTCGTCGGCAGATATTGAGTTGAGATAGGTTTTCATCCGCTCATACGTCGTATCGTGGTAATCGAGGAGTTGCTGCGCGGACGCGCGGAAAGATTTGACTTGTTCGCGTGTGTGTCTGGCCGATCGCCCATAGTCCGCCGGTTCGGGCGGCATACCGAACCGGGCAGCCCATCCTTCGCCGATCCACAGCTGCTCGCGGCCGGAAAGCCGGGAGACATTGGCGTCCATGACTCGACTGATGCGCCAGGCTAGCCAGCCGATCGACGGATGCGGCTCTTTAACAAGTTCCTCTGGCGTAATGTCGCCCAACGTACGGTGCAGCGACTCGTGGACGCGTGTGAACGCGTCAAGCAGGATATCGTTCGCGATCATGAAGGTGTCCTCCGTAGCTTGCGCTTACTACTGACCTGTCCAACGGTCAAGATTCAAAGATCAGGTAAAGGTCTGCCGTCGCCGCTGTTTGTGAATGAATCAAGAGCTAGTCTCGATATGCTTTTCAATCCACTTGAGCAGCAGCTCGCCGATCTGATCGCTGTTGCTGTCCCACATCATGATGTGGTCGTTGCCCCAGATCCCCGCCTGCGGGATGCGATCGGAGAGCGCGCTCTTGGGAAGCTTGGGCAGCGAGAGATAAGTGGCATCGCCGCCGGCGGCATTAATCTCAAGACCGGTTTTCGTTGCAAGTGCGTTATCTCACTTCATTGGAATCGGCACTCGATTGTCCACATGTCGCTCAAGCCAGCGCGCGATGAGTTGTGCAATCTCCAAACTATTCTTTTCCAGCATCATCATATGACCGGTGCCGTGTATGCCGTGGTCTTCGAGGCGCACGTGTTCGTTGGCGACGCCGGCTTGGGTAAGGTACTTCGATGTGCAGTGGTCCCAAGGAGCGTGAAACGATGCTTCGCCGCTGACGATTAAGATCGGCACACCGACGAGATTAGCGAGTTTGCGTGCCGGTTCGCTTTGACGGTAACAGCGGGTGAGGTCGGGACGATCGGCTTTTTCTTCGAGCACCGGCTTTAGTTCTTCGGGACTTTTCACCGGCGGGTTGTAGGCGATCGGGAGACGTGTGATGCCCCAGGGCTTGTCGAGGTTTCGCGAATAGCGAAACCAGTCGGGCGGCCCGATCTCCTCCAAGTTGCGAAACGGCGGACTGCTCGGTTCAATGCCGACGATGCCTTTGACGAGATTGGGTCGCGAGTCGGCGATCAGCCAGCCGGAGGTTCCCGACATGGAATGGGTGAGGACGATCGCTGGGCCTATTTTGTCGAGCAGCGCGGCCACTGCGGCTTGGTTCAATTTTTCGCTGACTGCGCCGTCGGTGATTCCCGAAACTTGTGAGGCAAAAAATTGATCGAAGACCGGATCGCCTTTGGCGCCGCTGCCGGGCCATTGAGTGTGCAGTCGCGCTTGGGGATAAAGATTTTGCTGCTGCGGCGCGGTGAAACGTTGCTCGACCCCAGCCTTGGCGCGGGAACCGTTGGCCAGCGGTCCGTAGACTTCAGGTTGATAGGGCGAGCGCGCTCGGCCGGGTTGGTCGACGAGATAGACAGCGAATCCGGCGCGGAGAAAATTGGTCGCCCAGCCTTCTCGGCCATCGGGCGTGCTCTCAAAGTTGTTCGCCGTCTGTCCACCGCCGTGAATCAAGATGATCGGATAGGGATGCTTTTTTTCGTGCGGGATCTGATAGTGCACGTACATCTGGTCGGCCATGATGTAGTCATCCTTGGCGACGGGAACGTAGCGACCGCCCACGAAAAAGAAGCCTTGTTCAGCGATGACCAGCGGAGCGCGCGAATTACTCGTTCCCGTCGAGCATCCGGCGGTCATGATTATTGCGAACACCACTAAGCAGTCGTAAATGAGGCGGTTACGATTTTTCATTTTGTTTTCTCCTCAGTGCCAAATTGCGGCGTAGCCTAGTGTCCAGACTTGCCCACGTTGCGTAACCTGAAAAAGTCCCAAGACTCAGAGCTGTCTTTAGATTGAATCTAAAACTTTCCAGCTTTGCTTGGCGCCTCATAGCGGTCGCGCGTCGATAGCTGAACAACTTTTACCACGCCGCTCACCACGGCGTCTTCACTTTCTGTTTCTCGATGTGCTTTTCAATCCACTTGAGCAGCAGCTCGGCGATCTCGTCGCTGTTGCTATCCCACATCATGATGTGGTCGTTGCCCCAGATGCCGCGCTCCGGCAGGTTCATGTACGTGGCATCGCCGCCGGCGTATCGGGCGGCAGATTGCAGGCGCCCCGCGGCTCGATGCCGATGACCGCTTTGAAAAATTCCGGGTTCATATTGCTCATCCGGCCGCCGGTGGTGCCGGCTTGCGAATGGCCGAGCCAAATCGCGGGACCGACTTTTTTCATCACCGCCAAAAGTCCGGCATCACTGCCGCCTTGCACCGGCCCTTCGGGAACCAGCGAGGCGAGCCAATGTTTGTAGCCTTCCGCATCGAGCGCGGGCATCAAATTGCCGTTGCAATAGACCGGTGGATTCTTCGGATCCCGGGCGTCGTTGCCGATACAGCTCGGGTCGTTGGGTCCGTGGGTCGGGTTGGGCACCGGCAGCGGTCCGGTATTCCATTCCAACCATGCTGAGCTGTCCCACGCTCGAAGCACCGCTTGCGTGTTTGGCTGCGCAACGCCCGCTTTGACGTCGTTGAACTGATCGGGCACGAAACCGGCGCGCCCGCGTCCCGGCACATCGACGATGTAAACCGGAAACCCGCGGCGCAGAAAATAGTGCGCCCAACCTTCCCGGCCATCCGAGTATTTTTACCGTTGCGCAGCTTGGCGGGAATGAAATATTCGACGTAGGCTTGGCCGGTGAGCACTTGGGTTTGGTTGTACGGAATATTTTTCAGATCGCCGGCGCTTTGCGTACCGGATTGCGTGCGGTTGACGATCTCGCCGCCGGCCCAAAAGATGCCGTGGAATTTGAGCGCGAGCGGCGGGCGCTTTTGATTCACGGGCGGATAGGGACCGGCGCCCGCTTGGGCGGAAATGAAAATTGCCGAGAACAGCACTCCGATCGTGATCATGCGCGAGCGCAATTTCATGAGCCCTCCCAGTAGGCACGAGGCATCAGGCAGCGGGCAACAGACAAGCGGCCGTGTCGCGAGATATTTTCATTTCACTTGTACGTTCGCCGCCGCGCTCAAGTCAAATTGGGCAGCAGGCCATGGAAGAAAACGAAAATCGGGGGTAGGCTGCGGGGCTGGGCACGTGCGTTGGGGTCAGCGTGAGAGCGCGGTCCTGTTGTTTCAGTTTGGACGAATTACTCGGGATTACCCACAGAGCCCCGGCAGACGGCCTAACGAGTAACGAAAAATCGGTCGCGTTGAGTCCATTTATTTATTTAAAGGCGCTAGCGCGCGGCCGGCGCAAATAGGATGGGAAAACTCAGCCCGCATAATGGTCTCTCACCGCCTTTGGGAGTAATTCCGCGCTT
>VBKX01000171.1:0-2304 GCA_005879435.1 Deltaproteobacteria bacterium | reverse complement strand
AGTGTTTTAGATTGGACGGCAAGCGGACTACGTTCCACATTTCCGGCTTCTGTTTTCAGCTTTGCGCTTTTGATCTGCAGTCCCGGCCGGCAAAGATTTAAGCTTAGCCTTGTCGGCCGAGGGTTGACGCGAAAGGAAATCAATGAAGTACATTGACGCCGACGGCCACGTTGAAGAATGCTTGCCGACTTTCAGCGATAAATATCTCGACCCGGCATTTCGGCCGCTGCGTCCGACGGTCATTGGCCGCGATGGGTTGGCGTACTGGGTGATCGACGAACAAATGTTTCCTCGACGGGTCGGCAAAGGCTGCAACAATTTAGGTACGCCCGCGAGCTACGACGGCAAGCCGACTCGCCACACGGCTTTGAAGCCCGACAGTATCGAAAGCATGGAGTTAACCGACATCGGCGCGCGGCTCCGTTCCATGGATGAGGAAGAAATCGCCATACAAGTTGTCTATCCTAGTCTGTTTCTAGCTTACCCGTTGACTTCGAATACCGCGCTCTCGACCGCTCTCTATTCTTCTTACAATCGCTGGCTGGGCGATCGCCTCAGCGGCAACGAGCGCATTCAATGGGCCGCCATCGCCAATCTCGACGATGTCGGCGCCGCAGTGCAGCAGGTTCGTGAAGCCAAATCACTCGGAGCGTCTGCGGTGATGGTGCTTGGCACCGCGGGAGATCTGACGTTTGATCACCCGACCTTGTTGCCGTTTTTCGAGTCGCTCGCACAGACTAATTTGCCATTGGCCGTTCATGTCGGTTGGAGTTGTCCGGCTTTGAATAATATTTACAGTCACATTTATCCGTCCGGAGTCATCGCTTTTCTGGTCCCGGTAATGATGGGGCTGGTCGCTCTGATCAGCGGCGGCGTGTTGGATCGCTTTCCTGATCTGCGAGTAACCTTTCGCGAAGCGGGCTGCCAATGGGTCCATTTCGTGCTCGAGCGGATGGACCATCGCTTTCGGCGCACGCGCAATCAGCTGTCCACGTTCCATTCGCAGACCGCTCCGCACCACGATTTGCCGCCGATGGAGTACGTACGCAAAGGCAATCTCTTTTTCAGCACCGAGGCCGATGATGTCCTGTTGCCGCAGGTCATCGATCTCGTCGGCGAGGACAACATGGTTTTCGGCTCGGACATGCCGCACGGCGACCGCGAGCCCTTCGTTGTGCGCAAAGTGAAAGAGCGAAAAGACATCAGCGATTCTGCGAAGCTGAAGATTCTCGAGAGCAATCCGGCGCGACTTTACGGATTGCCGCTTTAGCGCGCTTGATGGCGCGGCTTGACGGCCGAAAGCTCGCCGGGTTATACGGTCCATGCTTAAAGCACACGAACTCTCCAACGTTTAGCCAGAAAGGAATTTTCTGCTATGCGTAAGTTCTCGCCTCTGTTGTTCGCTTGTCTATTCTTCTCGGCGCATCATCCTGCCTTCGCTCAAGACGCCAAGTCGATCGAAGCCGCGAAGAAGGAAGGCGGCAAAGTCGTCTTCTACACCACCATGGAGACCTTTACGTTGGACGCGGTCAAAGCCGCGTTTGAAAAGAAAACCGGGCTCCAAGTCGACTATTGGCGCGCCGGGATCACCGATGTTCTGGCTCGCGCGCTGAGCGAATATCGCGCGGGGAAACCGGTCATGGATGTCATTGGCATCCCCGGCGATTACATGCAGCTCATGGCCAACGACGGCGCCCTGGCGAAGTACGACTCGCCGTCGTTCAAAGGCTTTGCCAAAGACGCCATCGATCCGCTCCTTGGCGCGCGCTACAGAAACATTTTGTTCGGAGTGATTTACAACAAAGATGAGGTCAAAGGCTCAGCGCCCAAAACGCTCGAAGACATCGTCAAACCGGAATTTCGCGGCAAACTCACCATGCCGCATCCGGTCAACCATTTGACCACCACCCAGTGGCTCGCGAGCCTGGATAAGATCATGCCCAAAGCACGCGCGGAGAAATTCATTTACGATCTCGCCGCGGCTAAACCGGTTTTCGTGGACAATACCATACCCGCCGCGGAGCGCGTCAGCTCGGCCGAATCTGCCGTTGCCATCAGTTTCCCGCGCTTTGTCTTGACCTATAATAACCAGGGGGCAAACCTAGACTACGTGCGCGACTACAACATGCTCGGCGACGGTCATTACATTAACTTGGGCGCCAAGGCGCCGCGGCCGAGTGCAGCGAAAGCGTTCATCGATTTCTTTCTCGATGACGAGAGCATGAAAATTCAGGCGCAAATCGGCGAGTTCGTCAACCGGCGCGGTATTTATCCGCCGCTCCAAGACGCGGATAAAATTAAATT
>VBKX01000707.1 GCA_005879435.1 Deltaproteobacteria bacterium | reverse complement strand
ATTAGCTTAGGACGCTCTCTCCATCGCTTGTGCCATGCCGCCGAAATAGACGCGGTGGATGTCCATCGAATCCGTCGCGGTCGTCAGGACATCCTGCTCTCGCCCCGGCGCGACATATTTTTCCAGAACATCGATGAACATATCGGAATGTCTCACATCGGCCTTGCTATGCGCGGTGAAGTTCGGTACCTGGGCGGCGCTGAAATTTAAATCCCGCGACCAAATCTTGTAGAGCCGGCTGCAATTGCCGCCGCCGATATCGCCCAGCAGCCGATCGTCGTTGGTCCACTCGGCGATGGTCGACGCCGCGATCGCTTCCTGCCACGGACGGGTGCGCGCGATCCAGAACCACGCGTACATCGCCGCCTTGGTAGTGGGCAACGGCGCGGCGTTCATGACCTCGTCGGCGCTCAAGCCGACTTCTTTGCCTTGACGAACAATGAGATCCATATGGCCGGTCTTGGAGTGCTCGTCTTCGACCAGTTCCTCATACTCATATGCCAAGATTCGTTGCTTAACCTCGAACTCCGGACAGTTCGCTGCCACCTGCGGCCAATTGTTGCGTCGCTGGCGCGCATAGAGACCTAGCTGCAACAGATAAATTCGCGCGCGCTCCGGCGTCATTCTGATCGAGTAAAAATGTTCCATCTCCGCGGTGCGAAAGAAGTCTCTGACACACTCACCGAGCACCTGCCGCCATTGTTGTGCTTTCATCAAAATACCTCCTAGAGACAAGAGAAACTTCTGTTTTGGATTTTGTACGTCGGATTAAATACAATGCCGGTCGTTCTGCTTTTTGCGGCTACAAATTGTGCTCTGCGCGCCTACCGTACCGTCTTGGCGAAAACTTTTTCGATGAACCCATCCTTCACCAGTTTATCGATCACGCTATTATCGATGACTTTGGCGGTGAGCGTTTCAGCGTCGACGCCTTTGACCGGTTCGAACTCCAAGACCGTCGCCACATTTCGGGTATCGACTCGCGGTGTCTTTTCGGTGAACCTGGTGACGAGGGCGTAAGTTTCGTCGAGAAAATTGGCATCACTCCGTTTGAAATATTTTGCCAGCACCTTGAGCGTGGCTTCCTTGTCGTGATTCATCGCGCCAACGGCTTCGATATAGGCTTTGATCACGCGTTCCGCGGTTTCGGGGTTCTTTTGCAGAAATTCACGGGTGACCGCCATGACGTTCATGGAAAAGGGAATGTCCAGATCGAAAGCGTTTAGCAGCGCCCGCGCAGGTGCTCCCGGCTTGACTCCGGTCACGATGCCGGCAATTTGCTTCTGCTCAAAAGCCGCTTGCATTTCCGGCGTGCCGCCGAGCGGGCGCATGGTGACGGATTTTTCCAGCCCAAGCTTACGCAAGATCAATGTTGTCACCGTGTGCCCCGATGAATTGAAGCGCGAGATGCCCAGGGTTTGGCCTTTGAGCTGATCGGGGCGCGCGATGTCGGGTTGGACATAAAGAGTCATAGCCGGGCGATTGGTCATCGCCGCGATCGTCAGCACCGGCGCGCCGCGCGCCGCCGCCAACACGACGCCGCTGATCCCGGGAGCGCTCACATCAAGACTGCCACCAAGAAGCGCTTGGATATTCATTCCACTGGACGGGATATAAATGAGCTGCACGTCGAGACCGTATTTCTTGAACAAGCCGGTTTCATGGGCCATCCAGACGCCAGCAACCGTAGGCCCGACCACTGATAAGATAATCGAAGAGGTGCGGCCGACGCCTCGCCCGCACAACAAAGCCAGAACACCACAACCTGCAAGAGCAGCTTTTTCATGCCGGCTAACTCCCAAAGACTGCCAACGTTAAACGACGACAAATTACGGCTGTTGCGGTGGGACCGTCAAGGGCCAAAACCCGCGACGGAGTCGCGTCTTTAACTTTTCAAATTTCTCAGGTCCCCAGCAAATTCAAGTCCGAGTAGGGAACTGGCACCAGGTCGTTGCGCTCGATTGCCCACACGAACTGGTGTTCGTGTGGCGTGTTCGTGCGGATTTCGCGGTCACGTTTCACGGATACGATCACGGTCCATGCGCGTCACCTCGACTTTAAAGATGTGATCGGATTCGGCTGGATCTTTTGGCGCGACGCGCCGGCCAATCGAGACGTTAAAAACTTGATCCAAAAATCCGCAGCCGGATAAAACAACCGTTAGCGGTAGACACTTGCGACAAATCCACTTTGATCGAGTTGCTTCATGATACTGGTATCTACGAAGTCTTCGGGCTTGTAGTTCTTCGCCTTGGGCAATTGCGCGGACATTTCGTCCAAGATCGGCTGAATTCCTTCCACAGCCGGATAAGGAGCCTTTTCATACAGCGCCGAAAACACTCGGTACGTTTCCTCGAGGATCTCGCGATCGCTGGACCTGAGCATTTTTCCTAACACTTTAATGGCAAACTCTCGATCCGTCTTCACCCGATGAATGCCCTCGATCACTCCCTTAGCGAATTGCGAGAAAGTCTCGCGCTCCTTACGCAGCTGGCTTTCGCGTGCAACGATGACCGTCGTGGCGTATTTGAATTCTTGGCCGAGATTGGCCAGCTCGGTGAAGCCGAATTTTTTTCTGCCGATGTAGGCCCGCGGCGGATCGAGCACCGCCGCATGGATGCGCCGTTTTTCCAACGCAGCCAGGCTTTCGATATAGCCCCCGGTGGCCAAGAATTTGACATCGGACTCCAACCCCCACTTTTTTAACAACCGCTGCGTCAAAAGCGTCGGTGAACCGCCCAAGTTGCCGACACCAATAAATCTTCCTTTGAGATCGCTGGGCTTTTTTATCTCCGGGACGGCGATCACGGAGAGCGTGAAGGAGTTGAGAAGTCCCATCATGATGATCGTATCCGCGCCTTCGATGCGAGCTCTCACGGGTGCCGTTCCGGATAGGCTCGCCGCCAATGTGTCCCCCGCTAAAATAAGCTGCACTTGCCGGGACGCCGACTGAAGACCGAGAAGCTCGACGTTCAGCCCATGCTTGGAAAACAATCCAGCGTCGCGCGCCGCCCAGAGCGGCAGCTGCGCAGATCCCAGACTTAACGAAATGCGAAACGATTTTAGCTCTTGAGCCTCCAGCGTAGGGAAAAATCCAAATGAGAGCGTCCAAAAGATTGCTAAACAAATTTGCGCCTTGTCCGTAAACAAACCGGCT
>VBKX01000169.1:8997-11900 GCA_005879435.1 Deltaproteobacteria bacterium | reverse complement strand
TGAAACCTTCCATGCCCTTGAGATCGATATACGCGCCGCTGCCGCCGGTGCGCTTCCAAGGCTTGCGCGGTAAAACTGTAACGTCTTCGACGCCATAACCTGCAAAAACGGGAATGCCCTCTTCCTTGAGCCAGTGCTCGTAGCTGGTTTCTCGTTTCGCCACCGTCAGTGCCCTTTCATCTGCTTGGATTGAAAATATTCGCCGCCGGCGATTTTTTCGGCCAATCTATCGTCCTCATCGTCCCAGAGACCGAGTGGATAACCGTACCAAGGAGTTTTGAGATTCAGCGCCGGCATTTCGGCCTCCTGCCAGATCTTCAGCGCGTTCTCCATGTAGGATTTTTTCGGCAGCCCGACCGGCGGAAACGCCCCCTTGCGGGTCGCGTCGATCAACAATCCTGAACATCCGACAGCGCCTGGAAAACTACGTTCCTCACGGCCGCGCATCAGCGAATGAGCCGAAGGATCGAGCAATGGCACTCGACCAGTGATGATTTCGGCATCCTGGTGCGGCTGCATGGCAAAACTCATCGCCCACATCACCATCTCGGGATCTTTGGGATCGATATCCTCGTCGACGACGATGATCATTTTGCTGGTTGGGTCCATGCCAGCGGCGGCATGAAGAGCTTGCTTCGGTTTGCTCGGATGGGATTTCTTCATACGAATCACCCACCAGTTCCAGCCACCGCCCATCTCGGGGCAACAAACTTCGAGCACTTCCGGCATCGCGCAGGCGTAGCGCAGATGGTTGTAAAGCATCATCTCCCGGCAGGTGCGCGAGATGCCGTTCGACTCACTCGGCGGCAAACCGACGAGAATCGCCGTGAAGATCGCGTCACGCCGCATGGTGATCGCTTTGATATCGATGACGGCGCGAAATTCACGCTCGACCATTAAATAGCCGGGGTAATCGCTGAAGGGCTCGCCGCGCTCCTTGCGATCGAAGGAAATTTCCCCTTCAATGATGATCTCTGCTTCTGCCGGAACGTCCAATGGGATCGTTTTGCACGGGACAAGATCGACCGGGCGGCCGCGAATGCCGCCGGCAACCGCAAGCTCATCGACGCCATAGGGAAGATTCGCCGCGGAAACGAAATTGATATCCGGCAAGGCGCCGAGCACGATCGCGACGGGCAATGGCTCTTTGCGGATAACGGCGCCGCGATGATGATAGAGAATCGCGTGATGCGTCGGCGCGATGCCGGCGATGAGACGATCCTCGCCTCTGAAGTGCCCGCTGTACATGCCGACATTGCGCACGCCGGTTTCGTTGTCCTGTGTGACAAATGGCGCCGTCGCGCGAATGCCGCCGCTGAACCCCGGCTCCTCCACCGGCGCCGGCAAGCTCGTCACGCCGAACCTTCTCAACGTCTCCCCAGTGTAAAGGACATCTTGAACCGGCGCGCTGTTTACCCGGCGCGGCTCAAAGGGCTTTGCGAGCGCGTCGCGCCACTTTTCGAAGATTTCCGCTGGCTCCTCGCAACCTAACCCCAGCGCGGCGATTTCGCGCGAGGAGCCGTACATTCCCGTTGCAACTCGAATATTGCAGGCGCATGAGCGGCATCAACTCCGTGTCCTTATTCACCGGCCGCGTCCAACGGTGCAGCTTGCCCCGTCGTTCGAGCGCGCCCAGATATTCACGGAAATCCGAGTAGTAGCCTGTGACCATTCGCGTTCAATCCTCTCCGAACGAATAACTGCCCGCTTGCTTCAATAATGCGTGCGTGATCCCCTGCGCCGCGTCGAGAGCTTCGGTAAAGGTCTTACGATGAATAATGACAATGGTTGTCATCGGCGAAGAACTTTCCAATTCGCTCGGCTTGCCAACGTTTGCTGCACGCGCATTGGTTTTGAGAGACGATCTTGGCTGGATAATTAATCATTTATAATTAAATATTATAGGTGTCAAGTAATTGAGCGAGCGATTAAAGAAAAAATTGAGGCACGATGTCTGAAAAAAAGACCGCCAGAAATGCAGCTACGCGTCCAACGTGTGTTCCGTTGGATGGGGAAAGAGTGAGGAGCGTTAAAGAGGTACGCGGTTGGAAAGAAAGAAGAAGATGGAGCGGGTGAGGAGGGTCGAACTCCCGACCTACGATTTTTAGTACAGTAAGTGTTATCTTTTGTCAATTTCGCCGGCCATTTTAAGCTCGGTTCAGACGTGATTGCCTGAGGCGAAAAAACTGCAGGTGATATTTCGCTCCGGACCAAATTGCGATGGCAGCAGAAAGCACGAGGAAGTACATTCCCGCTGCGTAAAAATCCAGTCCCCAATATCGATAGTGAATCAACAAACCGGTGATTGCGAACACCTGAAGAATGAATTTGTATTTGCCGAGCGTCTCCGCGTACATCACGATCCCTTCGGTGAGGGCCAAGCCGCGAATCACCGTCACGGCGGTCTCTCTCGCCAAGATAACCACCACCAACCAAGCCGGAACGTTCGGCTCGTTTGGTCGATCTATGGCAGCGAGCATGATCAAAACAGACCCGACCATCAGTTTATCGGCCAAAGGGTCGAGAATCTTGCCGATATCTGAAATGCTTTTATTTCGCCGTGCCAAATAGCCGTCGAAGAAATCGGTCAGCGATGCCAAAAGAAAAAGAACCGCGGCTAGAAGTGATGAACTTCGGTCCGAGAAGGTTAATAGATAGACCAGGACGGGAATGATCAGAATCCGAGCTAAACTGAGTAGGTTCGGGAATGTCCAAACCACAAAAAACTCTTCGGCGCCAACCTTAGACTTAGTTATTGGTTAACTTGCTGAAGCGCCGGCAGGTCACCGCGATAGGAATCATAGAAACGCAGAACTCGACGGACATATTCCCTAGTTTCAGAGAACGGCGGAATACCGTGGTGCTTTTCTACTGCGGCACTGCCGGCGTTGTAGGCGGCGAGG
>VBKX01000169.1:0-8839 GCA_005879435.1 Deltaproteobacteria bacterium | reverse complement strand
GTAGCGCACCGAAGCTGTTTGGATAAGATCATCATAGTACGCGATAGTCAGAGGACCATCCGAAACTTGCCCACGACTTTCTCTGAGCACGCGCCGATAGCCGGCGTGATTGGGCACATTGGTAAACGTCAACACACCGCTCTTGTCCTTATAAACGTAGACATCAGCTCGCGCCGCACTACCCAAAACGGCCGTCACAGCGAACGCGGCAGCTAAAACTATGATTTGTTTGATTTTAATGTACATGTACCCAAAAAACCCTCGTAGAATAGCCGGAGAGCGAATTCCTGTCAAACGACTTCCGCTGTCATCTGCCTCTTTCGACGTCGCTGGGAGCTTCCCCGTCCGATGCAAGCAGCTGTTCGATGAGGCGGCGATCCCCTTCTAGAAAATCCAAGGATCCCAAGTCTGTTACTTTTTCCCAAGAAATCTGTTGGAAGACCAAGTTCGTTGCTTCGCCATGGAAGGATTTGACGTTATAAAAACACAGCGAGACCCGTGGTCCCCCGTTGTATGAATGCTCGTATGCGCTGATGAGTTCCGCGTCGTGTACGTCAATTCCTAGCTCTTCCTTCAATTCGCGGCGTAGAGCATCGAGATCACTCTCACCGTTTTCCACCTTCCCGCCGGGAAACTCCCATTTTAATGGAAACGTCGCACCGGCGTGGCGCTGACAGGCGAGCAATCGCCGATCGTGAAAGATAAGACCGGCGACGACTCTGATCGGCCGTTGGTTTGCTTGTTCCATTGACGACGTTACGGATTGTCTGGGAATTATTTGGCGCGCCTGGAGGGATTTGAACCCCCAACCCCCAGATCCGAAGTCTGGTGCTCTGTCCAGTTGAGCTACAGGCGCCCCGTCGGGCCGCAGCCGGTTATCGAAAATAAACGATCTCAAGCCCTTTTTCAAAAAAGAATTTATGCAGCGCCGGCGGGATCTGGCGGTCCGTCACGAACATCGGCTTCTTGGTCAGCTGAAATCCCCAAACCTTTACCGTAAGCCTGTCCTGCACCGACCCCGATGCGGCCGAAAATCGATGCTCTCGATACGCAGCTTGATCGCCGACCAAGTTCAACAATCGGGAGATTAATTCGCGGGTCGATAGCGACCTAAGATCTAATTCTACGGCTTTGATGCCCTGTTTGTCTTGCAACAATTTGCGCGTTTCCGGATCTGTGTTGTGGAAGAACAGCGCTGTGCGTTGGCCGCCGAGCTCGAATGTTCGATCTGTGCGTGTATCGACGCGCAATCCGTCACCCAGCTCTACGGACAAATTTTCGGCGATCCCGAAAGTGATGCCGTAGGATAACAGCAGCGCGTCGACGATCTCCTGCTTATCCGGTGGCCAAGTTTTTATTTGCGACGGCCGCGCTCCCGGCTCATTGCTTTCGAGCGTGTTCGAGCGCGAGTTCTTTGCCGTGGCGGGCGGCACGACGTCACGCAAATGCAACCCCTTTTTTGCCAACTCAGATTTCAAATAGTCCGGAATCTCATTCGGGTTCTCGGTTAAATTGATCACGTACACTTCTTGCGGTTTGTTACTCACCTCTGGGGCGAGAACCATCCAATTCCCCTTTGCTTCCAGAGCCACCCCTTCCTCCTGAATCACCACCGGGCGATCTGCCGGCAACGACTGATAACCAAGTCCGGCGAGCAGCTGGCCGACCGCATCCTGTATGGAAAGTCCATTGGTCATCGGCAAGACTGGCGTGCCGATGCTCGGATCGTTCAACTTCGTTTTCAACGATGCCGGAATCTTGCCGTCGGGATCGACAACTAATTTTTGCCGCAGAGTCGGATTGACGATCACCGGATAGGTGCTTCTTTCGAAACGCACGGTTCCATCCTTCAAGCTGACAACCTCTTCACCGCTCTGCTGCACTTCACTGCCCATCGCTTCGGCGACCTTGGCAAACAGCGGCATGTTTTCCTTTGCCGGCGCGCGAAGTGCTTGGCGCGCGTCAAATGCCGGCGAGCTTGTTTTCCCCTGCGCGGGTGGCTTGGGCTGCGCCGAAATGACGGGTTCCGCATTTCGCTTAAGCGGCGTCGCCCCGCCACTCCCCGCGCTTGCCGCCTGTAGTTCTGTTCCAAGCGTGGGCAAGCGAATGATCTCGCCTCCGAGAAGATTATCCCAATCCTTTCGTTCCGGATTGAGATCTCTGACCAGTGAATAGTACTCTGCGAGCTTGCGTTCCTCGGAGAGCTTCAATTGCTCGCGTAATATCTGATAGAGGTGTTCGCCGGATTTCACGCGATAGTTTATCGTCGTGCCGGTTTTTGCCGGGTTGCGTTCGGCGCCGGCCTCGGTGCGGGCGCGCGCTTCAATCGTGCCTTCCGGCCGCAGCGGAATGAAGATCTTGTCACCGATCCGAAGCACATCGAGGTTTTTTATCTGTGGATTTAAGCCGCGAATAACGACCAGATAGCTGCGAAATTTTTGGCCCGGCAACCCCTTTTCTTCGACCAATATGCGCCACAGCGAGTCGCCGCGACCGATCGGGCGCTCTTCGCCTTCGACTTGCTGCCCCTGAAACTCACGCGTGTTGACCGACTTGCGAAGACTCATGTCCGTCTGAGCGTCGCGTTCGCGCGCCGGAGGCTGCTCCTGCGCATAGCCCAAACCAGCTACGGCGAAGAGGCTACAGATCGCACCGATATTTAAAAGTCGCCGGAAGAAAAACCTCGCGCGGGTCACTTACTTAACCTTCCACATCGTTCCCTGGACCGTATCTTCAAGCACAATGCCGTTGGCGGCCAATTGATCACGGATCCGGTCCGCCTCCTGCCAATTCTTTGCCGCGCGCGCCTGGTCGCGCAGATCGATGAATTCTTTGATTTGCTCGATCGTAATATTCGTCTTTTTCAGGAAGCGCTGCTTTTTTCGATCTGCATAGCCGTCGCGAAGCAGACCTAGTGTATCACAAATTGCGCCCAGCGCAGCGCCTCTTTCTTCAATTCCTTTCGATTTTTTGCCGTCAAGCAGGCGATTCAGCGATCGTACCTCGTCAAAGATCAACGCTAAGGCGCGCGGCGTGTTGAAATCATCGTCCATCTCGGCGCGGAAGGATTCGATTACCGCCGGGTCTGCGACGACCGGTGCGCCGTAACCGGCCCAATAATTCACCCGGTCCAGGGTTTCAATTATCCGATCCGTGGCTCGCGCGGCTTCGTTGAGACCGTCTTTTGAAAAATCCATTGGACTCCGATAGTGGCTCGACAAGAAATAGTGGCGCAATGCGGCTGGGTCGAAGTCGTCGAGGATTTCACGGATCGTGAAAAAATTTCCAAGAGATTTGGACATCTTTTCCTGATTGATATTGAGAAAACCATTATGCAGCCAGAAGCGCGCTAGCGGTCGACCGTAGGCGCCTTCGGACTGCGCGATTTCGTTTTCATGATGGGGAAAGATGAGATCCCGCCCGCCGCCATGAATGTCGAACGGTTGTCCGAGGTATTTTGTGCTCATCGCCGAGCATTCGATATGCCACCCCGGCCGGCCGTGCCCCCACGGGCTTTCCCAGGTCGGCTCTCCAGGCTTGCTCGACTTCCACAGCGCAAAGTCGAGCGGCGAGCGCTTGCGCTCGTCGACTTCTACGCGGGCTCCAGCCTCCAGCTCATCGATATTCTTGCGCGACAGTTTACCGTAATCGCCAAAACCCGCCACCGAGAAAAATACATCGCCGTCGACTCGATAGGCCAGCCCTTGCGCCTCGAGCCTTTTGATCATTTCGACGATCTCGGCAATATGCGCCGTGGCGCGAGGCTCGATGGTCGGTGCCAGCAATCCGAGGGCGCCGCTGTCTTGATGGAATTCGCCGATGTAACGCTCGGTGATCGCCTCACAGCTCGCATTCTCCTCATTGGCGCGTTTAATAATCTTGTCATCGACATCGGTGAAGTTGCGCACATAGTTTACGTCGAAGCCGAGGAAACGGAGGTAGCGATAGATCACGTCGAAAGTTATCAAGAAGCGGCAGTGCCCCAGGTGCGCCGAATCGTAAACCGTCACGCCGCACACGTACATATGCACACGTCCCGGCGTCAGCGGCTCAAAGGTTTCCTTTTGGCCGCCGAGGGTATTGAAAATCTTGAGCGCCAAAAATTCCTATGAATTTTGCCAAACCCTACGAAGATCTGCGCGAATTTATCGCCGCACTGGATGAACACGGCAAATTGTACCGCATTCATCGTGAAATCAACAAAGATAGCGAGCTACAGCCATTAGTTCGCTGGCAATTCCGCGGCGGCATACCAGAAGAAGCGCGACGCGGGTTTTTGTTCGATAACGTTACCGACGGCAAAAAGCGCAAATACAACTGCCAAGTTCTCGTCGGCGGGCTGTCGAGTTCCGAGCCGATTTATTGCTTAGGACTCAAATGCGAACCTGATGAAGTCGCCGATCGCTGGATCTACGCGATGGATCATTTGATCGATCCTGTGGTCGTTGCTTCCGGCTCGTGTCAGGAAGAAATTCATAAGGGCGATCAACTGCTCGCTCATGGCGGCTTGTTGGAATTTGCCGTGCCCATGTCGACGCCGGGATTCGACAATGGTCCGTACATCACGGCGGGACATTGGATCACCAAGGATCCGGAAACCGGCAAACGCAACGTCGGCAACTACCGCGGTTTGATCAAAGGGCCGACCTCAACGGGTCTGATGTCCGGCACGCCACAGGACTTGTCGACCCACTGGGAAAAATGCCGCAAGATGGGCAAGCCGTTGGAGGTCGCCATCGTTGTCGGCACCATTCCAGCAGTGTCCTATTGCGCGACCCAGAAAGTGCCGCCTGAGATCGACGAGCTCGCGCTCGCCGGCGGATTGATGGGCGCGCCGGTGAAGCTCGTCAAATGCCAAACCGTCGTTCTCGAAGTGCCCGCTACATCCGAGATCGTTCTCGAAGGCATCATCCCAACCAACTATATGGAGGAAGAAGGTCCCTACGGCGAGTCCATGGGCTACGTCGACCCGCGCACGTTAAGCACCATGTTCGAGCTCAAGTGCGTCACCCATCGAAAGAACCCGATCTGGGTATCGATCATCAGTCAAGTTACGCCAAGCGAAAGCTCCAAAATTAAAGCGATGGGCATGGCGACACTGGTGAAACGCTTTATCGTCAGCAAGGGCTTTGACTGCGTCAAAGAAGTGCACATGATCGAACCGCTGGTCAACATGCGGCCCTATGTCGCCGTGAGCTTGAAAAAGCGCAACGACGAAGATCCGTGGGGGGTCATGCAAGCGGTGCTCGATTACGGCGACCGTGTCGGGAAAATGATCGTCGCCGTCGACGAGGATATCAACGTCAAAGATCCGGTGGCCGTCACCTGGGCGATCACGCACCGATCTCAGCCGCACAGAGACGTCAAGATTGTGCGCGATCGGCCCTTCGGCGCGACGCCTATCGGAATGGTCGCGACCCACCCGTCCAGTCGTTATGACAATTCCGAGTCGTCATTGCTCATCGACGCGACCCGCAAAGCTGACTTCCCTCCCCTGTCGTTGCCCAAAGAGGAATTTATGATCCGCGCCAAGCAGATCTGGGAGGAGCTGGGCTTGCCGAAACTCGAGCCACAAGAACCCTGGCATGGCTACTTGATGGGTTTGTGGCCGGAAAATCTGGATCACGAAGCGGAACTGGCGGCGCACAGCGAGCATGAAAAAGTCTGGGAGATACTGCGCCAGACACGCGTTCAGGTCGGCGAAGGCGAGACGATGAAGTCGATGCGAGCTAAATGGGGCAAGACGCATTCGGGCAGAGCCGAATAAGAACCGCGGACTGTCAATCCACCGCCAGCTTTGGTCTGATTTTATACCACTCGGTTGTTCGTTCGTAAGCTTGGGCGACCTGAAGCACTAACTCCTCCTGAAACGCGCCGGCGGCGATCTGTATCCCCATCGGCATCCCGGACTTTGAAAAGCCGCAGCATAAACTGATCGCCGGCAATCCGGTGACGTTGAACGGAATGCAGCAAAGGCTCTCCAGTCCGCCTCTGGCGTCCTGCTGTTTGATCTTTTTGCCGTCGATTTCGATCACGCCGGATTGGCACTCTTCGATGGACGGCACCGGAAACGGGATCGTCGGCAAAACCAACAACTGGACACGCTTCAGTAGCTCGTCGAACTCGTCGCACACCAGTCGACGCGCCCGTTGAGCCATCACATAGGTCGTTGCCGGCGTCAGCAGCGCGGAAATATAACTGTAGAGCGTCTGCTTGCTGTAGTCCCGCGCTCTGGTACGCAAATAGGGGTCGTGCGCCGCGGCATTTTCGACCCTGCTCGTGCAAACTTTAATTGCCGGAATCAGATTTATGTGCGGCGTCGTTACCTCTTCGACTTGCATGCCGAGCTGTTTTAAAGTTTCCATCGCTTGCGTGAAGTTTTCCCGGACCTCGCTCGCCATGTTTTCATCGAAAAATCCGCGCAGAAGTCCAATCCTCAATCCTCGCACTTCCCGGCCGAGGCTTTGCGCGTAATTCGGCACAGACTCCTGAGAGCTCTGCGGGTCATTGTCATCGTCGCCCGCAATCATTTGCAACACCCACGCGCAATCCTCCACGGTGCGGGTGAGAACCCCAGTATGATTTGTGGAATAAGCGCCGGTGCCAGGCACGGTCCCATACTGACTCACGCGGCCGTAGGTCGGTTTGAGGCCGACGATGCCGCACATGGAGGCAGGATTACGCACCGACTGAGCACTATCGGTGCCAATGGAGGCGAGACACATGCCGGCCGCCACCGCAACCGCCGAGCCACCGCTCGAACCGCCGGCGATGCGTTCCGTATCCCAGGGATTTCTTGTCGTCCCATAGAAAGGATTGATCGTTGTGCCGCCCAGCGCCCACTCATGCATATTGGTTTTGCCGAGCACGATCGCACCCGCATCCTTCAATCGCTTTACCACCGTGGCGTCGTGATCGGGAACCCAGTCGTCAAGAATCTTCGATCCCGCGGTCGTTCTCACACCATTGGTGGCCAGATTGTCTTTGATCGAAAAAGGTATCCCGTGCGTGCAGGGGACCACGATAGAGTCCGCGCTGAATTTCCTGTTCGGCCCGAGCCGCGTCCGCGAGAGCCTGCTCTTCGGTAAGCGTGATGTAGGCGTTGAGAAGCGGATTGAGCCGTTTAGCGCGCTCAAGATAGAGACGCGTAACCTCCAGCGGAGATAACTCTTTACGTCTAAGCTGCGACGCGACATCACTAATGCTCGCCGTTTCAAGGTCTACGGACATTACGATGGTTCTCTATCGAACTTAAGCAGCGGCGTCATGCCCGCCAGATCGACCTTGTACAAACACTGAAACAATCTCTCGAACTCAGCGGTCCGTTGGGCGATCAACTGAATCTCATCTTCGCTGAGATTGAACCCGTATTCTTGATTGAGTTTGCGAATCTGGTCTTCCATAGACTTGCGATTGTGTAAAATCAGGGTTGCGGTTTGTCCCAGTTGCAGATTTCGAGCGCGGCTAAGACATAAACTTGCGCCGCTTGATAGATATCTTCGATCTCGATTTGTTCCGAACGAAATTTCCAGCGCCCGCCGCCAAGGCCGAACTTACAGGCAGGAATCCCCATCTCGTTATAGATGTTGGTATCGGTCCAAATGCTCGCATGAACTCCGGTCGGCGTCGGCGTCTTTTTGCCAAAGAGCGATTGATAACTTTCTTCCAGGACCTTGATCACCGATCCGACCTGTTTGGCCTCGTAGCCCATCCTCGACGCATACATCTCCATTTCATACTCGATGCCGAGGTTGGCGAGCACGGCCCTGAGCTCCCGCTGTACTTGCACCGGACGCAATTCCGGAGGCGTGCGCACGTCAACGTAGATCGAGCAAACGCCGGGATAGTAATTCGGCCGGAACGGCGCGCCGCCTTGAATCGAGCCAATATTAACCTTGGGAACGAGCGGACCGTGCGGCGAAGCGTAAACATGGGCGCGTTCGAATTCTCCCGCCCAGCTATCAACGGCCTGCAACACCTTGATCATTTTTAGAATCGCGCTTGACGCTTCCGGAGACTTTTCTTCGCGGGTCACTCCCCACGCCGCGTGGGGATCGCCGAATGTGCTGATCTTGAACTGCGCAACGCCGTTTTGCGCCCACACGATGGAATGGCCTGACCGATCGGCCACGATGGCGTAATCGGACTGAACTCCATGGGTCAACAGATGGATGGTTCCGGTTCCCTCGCCGCGGTAGGCTTCGGATTGATAAGGTCCAATCGGCGTCCGGGATATTTCTCCGGCAACCGCGGCGAGAATCAGATCGCCTTTTAGCGCAACGCCACTTTCGCGTATCGCCTTGCCTGCAACCATAAACGCCGCGAGACCGGATTTCATATTGGAAGCACCGAGGCCGAACACCTTGCCGTCGCGAACCGCTCCTTTGAGATCGCTGTCGGGCTCGAGGGCGCGGCAAAACATGCGGTCTTCTTCAGTGCCGGTATAACTCGTGTCCATGTGGCCGTTGATCGTCAACGATACGCCGTCGCTCCGGCCATCGAGGATACCCACGGCGTTGACGCGCTCAGGATTGATCTCCTGACGCAACGCCTTGATGCCGTGACGCGAGTACCAGCTTAAAATAAACTCGCCGATCGCCTTTTCCGAACCGGTAGGACTCGGAATATCGACGAGATCTTTGGTCAGTTGAGCCAGCTCCTCCCGCTGAATACGATTGATAGCATTTTTTCTATCCTGCTCGCTTACCATGCGTCTTTCTCCTGCGTGTTGAGATTGTTCGCCAACCTTTCATAAAATAGCACAGCCCGCGATCTGAGCGACATCAATTTTGTCGTCGTTTTTTCTAAAGCGTTTTTCAAACTGCAGGTCGAACCTGGG
>VBKX01000704.1 GCA_005879435.1 Deltaproteobacteria bacterium | reverse complement strand
CGGGATCATTCTTGAAGAGGCCTTGGCCCATGCGCCAATACGAATCCATCACATGGATAAGCCACGGCAGCCACTCGTACACCGGCCTCTGCAAAAACAAATCGCAGGTTGGGAAATCGTTCGGCGACTCCTGTGCCGACGATCGCGAGAAAGCCCATCAACAGCGAAGCCCGATTCGAGAAGGCTATGGACATAAAGAGATTCTGGAACAAGCCGGTGAAAGTTGGGCTCTCAAAACCGATATGCACGTAGACGGGAATATTCAGTCGTTCGGCCTCTGACCAAAACGGATCGAAATCGTGGCTATCGAGGAACCGGTCACCGGCCATGCCTTGGATCTCTGCAGCCGCAGCACCGAGGCCGGCAACGCGGCGCAGCTCGTCGATGGCATTCTGTATGTGCGTCAATCGGAGCATTGCGTTCCAACGAAGTCGCCCGTGACTTTGAGCAGAGACTTCGGCGATCCAAGTATTGTAGGCACGGCACAATGCGTGCTCAAATTCGACATCCGGCGATAGCGTGGCGTTGAGCAGCGTGGAGTTGATAATTTGCGTTTCGATGCCGAAACGGTCCAGGTCGCGCAACCTCGCCTGGACGTCGGTCAGTTCTTGACTGACGATGGCGAAGGGTTTTCCGCGAGCATGGTGCGAGCTGGTCGGCGTCCCGAGGAGCGACAATCCTTTCCCGGCCGTGCGCGGCACGACCGCGCCGTCAATCAGCCAAAACGCGTTTTGTCCCAACAGCGCCGATTGCTCTTCTAGGGTAACGGGAATCGGCCGCCGGCGTGCGAATTTTCATCGAGATGCTTCCACGTGTCGACCGATTCTTCTACATGGGCATCGACGTCGAAAGTTATGGAAGGTGTATTCACTTCTCGCCCCGATCATTCATCTGGCGCAAAACACGGGAATTCGATTCGTACCTCTGCGGATGGAATCGGCCGACAATACCGACAATGAACGCTTCGTGCCGGGGACCAAAGTTCGACTTGTTCCGGGTAAGAACCAATCACCCGCATCGTTCCCAAATCTCAGACTATCAGTTCAACCCTCGGCTCGGAAAGTAACGGCGGTCAAATTCAGTTCTTAGGCCAAGGTCGGATCTCCGAGTCCGGTCTCAACTTTTTTGGGTCGTAGACTTCCATATGGGCAAAATCCCAAACAGCTCGCCGCGGCTTGGCCTTGGGCCAGCTCCGCGCATGGCCGATCGGTACCACCCATAAGAGCCGCAGCGGCTCGGGCACTTGAAATAGTTTTCTTAACTCCGGCTCCACCTCTTCGCGCACGGAAACCCACACCGTGCCGAGATTCATGCTCGCCGCCGCCAGCATCATTTGTTGCACGGCATTGGCCATGCTCGCCTGAAATAGCTTCTCGCGGTCCGCTTGTTGGCGAGTGGTTAAGTAAACCGCCTTGGTCCGCGGATCGCCGCAAGCGAGCACGATAACGCTGACGTCGCCGACGTAATCTTTTTTAAGGCCTTTGTAGTTGACGGGATCTTCGCGTTTTCTCTGGCGCCACTCGTTATCGTAGATCTCGCGGATGCGCTTCATTTTTTTGCGGTCCCGCGTCACGACGAATTCCCAGGGTTGCGTGTTCGCTCCCGAGGGCGCCCATCGCGCCGCTTCGAGAATCGTATTGAGTTGAGCGTCGCTAACCTTTCCGCTTTTGTAAACTCGCACGCTGCGGCGTTTTTGGATCACGCTCATCAGCGTTTGGACGGCGGGGTTTATAGCGGCTGGTTGCGACGGTGCTGCTTTGGCTGCCTGTGCCATGGGACCTCCGATGCTCGTTTTGTGAAATTGCTCCGAGTCTTCGCGGATATCTATCGCACTGGGTTGATCGAGCGGCGTCTGCGAAGGCTTGTAATTCTATCGAGGCTGGTCTACTCCTAAACATAAACGTAGTCAATATGCGCTTAGCCAAACGAACCGCTTCTCCGGTGCCTTTGTATTTCAAGGTGATGATGCGCCTCCGCGACGACATCCTGTCGGGAACGTGGAGTTACGGCCATCGTCTTCCCGGAGAGATCGAGCTGGCCCGTCAGCTTGGCGTGAGCGTCATCACCGTTCGCCAAGCACTGGCGCAGCTGTGCCAGGAAAAATTGTTGACGCGCGAGTGGCGCAAAGGAACCTTCGTCAGTTGGAAGGGGCCGCTCAAAAAATCGGTTCAGCTCGAGGTCGAAACCGAGGATCTGGCGCCGGTTGCTGCGGAAGGCACAAGCTTCAAGGTACTTAACTTGGAAGACATCGAGCCGTCGCTCGAGCTCCGCCGCGATTTCGGCTTGGCAGGAAGCGAGAGAGTCAGGAAAATCGAACGCATCCGGTTGGCGCATCGCCGGCCGCTTGCCTATGTCATTTCCTACCTGCCTTCACGAATTGCCGCTCAAGTGCGGATCAAGGGCATGAAAACGATACCGCTGTCTACCGTTATTGAAAGCTCCTTGCGCATCAAGATCAGTGACGTGAAGCACATCGTGGAAGCAAAGCTGTCGGACGACGCGGTCTCCGCACATCTCGATATTCCGCAGGGATCTCCCGTTCTCTACGTCGAGCGGGACCATTTCTACAAAAAACGTCTAATCATGCGCACCGCCGGTTTCTACCGAAGCGACCTG